>JANMYZ010000066.1:0-4989 GCA_031382605.1 Planctomycetota bacterium
CTCCGGTCCTCCATGTCAGATTTCGCCTTTCCCAGACAGCTTCTCAGCACACATGGTGAGCAAACCGCCAAGCAGCGACGCCCTGAGCGCATCCTTGCCCCCTTTCCAGCCGCCCTAGTCTTCGCCCCCTTCGGAGAGTACGCATGCGCCTTAAGCGGTTGGAAACGTTCGGTTTCAAGTCATTCGCCGACCGCATGACTTTCGACTTTGAAGAAGGCATTACGGCGGTCATCGGACCCAATGGTTGCGGCAAATCCAATATCGTCGATTCGATTAAATGGGTGATCGGCGAACAGTCGGCCAAGGCCCTGCGTGGCGATGACATGACCGATGTGATTTTCAACGGCTGTGCGACTCGGCGCGGAATGGCGTTTGCTGAGGTCACCTTGGTGCTCGACCAGGTCGGCGCGCAGCTCGGCATGGAAAGCGACGAGGTCGCCATCACGCGACGACTGACGCGCGATGGCAATTCATCGTATTTCCTGAGTGGAAAACCCTGCCGTTTAAAAGACATCAAAGAACTGTTCATGGACACCGGAGTTGGCACGGCTGCCTATTCGGTCATCGAACAGGGCCGTGTCGGATTCATTTTGGAATCGAACACCAAGGATCGACGCGTCATCTTAGAAGAAGCTGCTGGCATTTCGCGCTACAAAGCCAGACGCAAAGTCGCACTGCGCAAACTCGAGCGCGTCGAACTTGATCTCCAGCGCATCAGCGAAGTGCTTGGCGAAGTTCGTCGTCGGGTCAAAGCCGTGACGCGTCAGGCGCAGGCCGCCTTGCGTTTCAAAGAATTAAGCGAGCAAGTGCGCGAGCTACGCATGGCTTTCGCTTTAGAAGAATTTGGTCGACTGACCGGCGAGCTGACGGCGCATAGCAGCCGTAGCGATCTACTGGCTAACAGCGGCGCTGAAGTTGCTGCGCGCCTGGGCGAACTGGAAGCGGCTCTGGCCACCGCCGATCTGCGCTTGGTGCAATTGGAAAACGAAATTCGCTCACAAGAACAGGTCCGCGCTGACGCACAAAGTAAACGCGATGTCGCCGATTCACGCTCAAAAGACGCGCGTTACCGCTTGGTCGAAGTTGACCAACATGAAGCGACTGATCGCCAAGCGTTGACTAGCCTTGATGCCAAAATCGAAGCGTTGACCGCAGAACATACCGAAGCCGAAAAGAATTTGGCCAACGTCGAAAGCGGCGGATCAGGCGACACCACGCTGAACAGCGCGCTGAAAGACAAACGCGATGCGCTCGACGCGGCCATGGCAGCGGTCGACATGTTGGTATCCGAAGTCGAAGACGCCAAAGCCAAACAAGTAGAATGTCTGCGCGAACTTTCGCGCATCGAAGCGGAACAAGGCCGCGTCGAAAGCGCGCGCCAAGCAACCTCTGATCGCCGCAAACGTTTGGAAGATCGTACCGGCGGACAAACCGATTCGCTGATGTCAGCGCGCGTCGCCGAAGCGTCCGCGCAATCGGCGCTGGGTGCACTGATTACTGGCGCCGCCGAATTACACACCCAACTGGACGACCACATCCGCGCTCGCGAAACGGCTATCGCTGAGGGAAATCGGCTGGACAGCGAATTCAATGAAGTTCGCCATCAAACAGCGCGGGCCGAAACCGGCTTGATGATGCTGCAAGAACAAGAAAAGCGCGCTGACGGCGTGTTTCGCGGCGTCAAAGGCGTGCTCGAAAAAATGGACCGCTTCCCAGGCATCGTCGGCATGGTCGCCGACCTTTGCCGCGTGCCGGATGATTATGTCATCGCGATTGAAACCGCGCTCGGCGGCCAAGCGCAGAACATCATCACCGAAACCCAAGAAGCCGCACGCGACGCCATCAACTTTCTCAAACGCGAACGCCTTGGCCGCGCCACGTTTTTGCCGCTCAACGATATCCACGGCAGCGAACGGGTTGATCAGCGAGTCCTACGCGAAGCTGGCGTGGTTGGCCTTGCCAGTCGTTTAATCGACTATGACAGCAAATTTCAAAACGCTTTCGAGCATTTGCTCGGCAACGTTTTGATTGTCGAAACGCTTGATCACGCCATCGCCCTACGGCGAAATCACCGCGTTTCCTGCCGTTTAGTCACCCTTGACGGCGAAGTCGTCAACGCTGGCGGCGCCATGACCGGCGGTCGCCAACAAGGCGCTGATAACGGCGGCTTGGTGTCACGTAAGAACGAGATCCGTAAACTTACCGAGCAACAAGCTGACCTCAAGAAACGCTATTCGACCGTCGGCGCTGCCCGCGACCAAGCCAAGAAAGACGCCTTCGAACGCTCTTTACGAGTCGAAGAAACGCGACGCGTGATTCAGCAAACCGATCGCAACGTCGGCGAGTCCAAAGCCCAGTTGATGAAGGCCGAACGCGACCGCCTGCATTTGGAAGATGCCACCAGCAGCTTTGGCGCTGAACTACAAGAAATCGCCGCCGAAATCACGAAAATCGAAACGGAGGCAGGTGACTTAATCGGACAACGCGAACGGTTCTCAGCACTCAACCGCAATCTGGATGAGAGCATCCGCCGCATGCAAAGTGATTTGGAGGCCAAGGCCGCTTTGCGTAATGGGATCCAAGATGACGTCAGCAATTTACGCGTCAGCGTCGCCACCACGCAAGAACGCCAAGAGGCCGTCCGCAATCATCTCAGCCATTTGGTGCGCAGCCTGCAAGAACTGGAAGACCAGAAGAGTGAACGCGAACGCCGCCTAACCGGCCTTGACGTGAAGCGCGCTGAACTGCGACAAATCGCCGATGAAAACCAGCGTATCTATGGCGAGGAATCCGTTCAGGTCGCCAAGCTTGCCGAACTGCTCGGAGCGTTAATCAAAGAACGCGACGACCTGCGCAACGGTGTCGAAGGCCAGCGCCAAGAAGCACGCGCCTTATCCGGCCGCCAACGCGGTATGGAAAACGAGCGCAACCAACTCGAAGTCAAAATCGGCGAAGCCAAAGTCCGCGTCGAAGGCTTGGCCCAGCGCATCATGGATGATTACCAACTAGATTTGGCCGAGGCGTTCAGCAATTACGTCCGCCCGGCAGATCTCGATTGGCCGAAAATTCGCCAGGATCTTGCCGCCACCGAAAAAGAATTGGCATCCATCGGCCCGGTGAATCTTGCCGCCATCGACGAACTCGAAGAAGTTCAAGCGCGAGAAACCTTCCTCGACAAACAGTTTACCGATCTGAGCCACGCTCAGCAAAAACTTGGCGAGATCATCGAACAGATCAACGACATCAGTCGTAAATTGTTTGAGCAGACCTACCGCGACGTACGCAAGAACTTCCAGGAATTATTCCGCAAGTTGTTTGGCGGCGGCAAGGCCGACTTGATCCTCGAAAAACCCGTCGCAACCACCGAAGTCATGCCTGATGGTGAAGTGGTCACCCACAAAGCCGTGCCGCTCGACATCTTGGAAGCGGGCTTGGAAATCGTCGCCCAACCGCCGGGCAAGAATCCAAAAATCATCACCCAATTGTCTGGTGGCGAAAAAGCGCTGACCGCCATTGCCCTGTTATTTGCGGTCTATCAAACCAAGCCCAGCCCATTCTGTATTCTCGACGAAGTCGACGCTCCGCTCGACGAATCCAACGTCGATGTCTATTGCAACATGCTCCGTGAATTCGTCAAAGATTCCCAGTTCATCGTCATCACCCACAAAAAACGCACCATGCAGCGGGTCGATGCGATTTACGGCATCACTCAGAATGAACCCGGCGTGTCGACGAAGATCTCGGTGAAGTTCGAAGAACTGCACAAGCTCGGTGATACGGAAGGCGCCGAAGGCGAACTTGCTCCCACCGTCCATGGATCTGGGCCGTTCGCGGGGTGAATCGTGAACAGGCGCGTAAATATTTGGGCGCATGGATCTCTCGGCTGACAACGACCTGAACGAAAAACCGCAAGACCACGTGGCTCTCAGCAGGTAGCCTGCTGGCCGTCATCGGGCTGTCAGGCTTTTACATAGCCTAGCTACGTCGCGTCTGCGGGTGGAAGATCGTTCACTCCTTGATGCTGTCGTTCAAAGATTTTATACGCCAGGATACCTCTTATGCGCACCATGCTTCCATCGCTTTTGCTCTTACTCTGCTTCGGTGCTTATTTATCTGCCAGTGAACCGGCGACGCAGGTCGAAGCCCTGGCTTTGGTCGAGCAGGCCAAGGCCGCGCTGGTGGAATCGGACACCAAGCCGGAACGCATCATTGATGCCGCCCTTGGTTTTGCTGCTGCGCTGCCGTGGTACGAAGCTCAGGGGGACACCGATACCATTTGCGATCTTCAGGCCTCGCTTTTTTGGTGCCGCAAGCGAATGGACGCCGACACCATGAAAATCTATCGGGCCAAGCTGACTAACGGTGACGCAGGCACGCGCGCAACCTTGGCCAAGGTCGACGCGGTTAGCGAGCGTGCGGTCGATGCCAGTGAAGTTCAAGGCTATATGGATCGCGCGGACCTTTACGCCAAAGCTCATCCCCAAGAATTGCACCAAATCGCCATTCGTTATTACGAGGTTGCCGTACGTTTTCAGGGAACTCCGTCGAGTCTCACCGCACAGCGATTAAGCCTTGAAGCGCAACAACAGTGGGCGAAAGAACTCACTGCGGCAGGGAAAAATTCTTCTGACAACACGCCTTCGCTAACGGATGCAAAAGGCTCTGTTGCCGACGCGACCAGCGCCGCTTCTGCCGCAAATACTAAGATCAAACCACCTGACGCGGAAACCGTTACGTCACTGACGACCAAAATAAAAGAGCTCTACAAGACTTCCTATGCTAACAGCAAAGGGCGCGCTGGGCTGGTCGACATCATGATCGATCAAGCTGAAAAAAGTGATCAGGATACGGCTTCGCGCTACGTGCTATGGACGGAAGCTCGTGAGCTTGCCGTCGGAGTACGCCATGTTTTTGCGGTGATGTCGCTGTGCGAACAGCTTGCTACGACTTTCACCGGACCGACCAACGTCGAACAACAACGTCAGCATT
>JANMYZ010000083.1:0-6299 GCA_031382605.1 Planctomycetota bacterium
AGAATTGTGGAAGCCCACTCAGGGTGTGGCCGTGCTTTCCATAACTGCTGTAGGTTGCTGCCATCATGCCGATCACTGAATTCACCACCACGCTCCCCGTTAGTCCCACAGTGGCTTTCACTTGGCATGCCCGCCACGGAGCGCTGCGTCGACTGTTGCCGCCGTGGCAAACCGTTCGGGTCATCAGTGAACAGCCTGCGCCCGGTGCTGACAGCATCGTCGCCAATGGCGGGCGGGTGGAATTATCCGTGCCTGCCGGTCCAGTTCACCGTCGTTGGATTGCCCGGCATCAAGATTGCGAACCAGGAGTTTCGTTCACCGATGTGATGGAGCACGGCCCGCTTGCGCGTTGGGTCCATCAACATCGTTTCACCGTCGCGCCGCAAGGCTGCAAGCTGACCGATCATCTTGATTATGACCTGGGTTTTCCCGCTGGATTATTATCCGGCACGGTACGGCGTGATCTGACGCGCGTGTTTGCATTTCGCCATGCACGCACCCGTGATGACTTGGCGCGTCACGCGGATTTCTCTACCGCTCCATTGAAAGTTGCCATCACCGGAGCCAGCGGCTTGGTCGGCTCAGCACTCGTGCCATTTCTGACCACGGGCGGGCACCAAGTGCGCACCATCGGCCGGGGAAACGCTGATATTCGCTGGGACCCAGCCCTTGGATTATTAGATGCAGCCCCGTTGGACGGCGTCGATGCCGTGATCCATTTAGCCGGTGAAACCGTGGCGCAGCGCTGGACCGATGCGGCGAAAAAACGCATCCACGACAGCCGCGTACAGAGCACCGCGCTCATCGCTCGCACCGTCGCCGCGATGAAACATCCACCGCGCGTTCTGGTCATCGCTTCTGGCATTGGCGCATGCGGAACTCATGACGATGACAGCGAGCGCGATGAAAGTGCCCCGTTTGGCAATGATTTCTTGGCCGACGTATGCCGCGAATGGGAAGCCGCCGCAGATCCCGCGCGCGCTGCCGGAATCCGCGTGGTCCATGTGCGCATTGGCATGGTGGTGAGCGCTGCCGGCGGCGCGTTGGCCAAGATGTTACCAGCCTTTCGTCTGGGCGCGGGCGGCCCCATCGGTAGCGGTCAGCAATGGCAGAGTTGGATTCAGCTCGACGATTTAATCGGCGTGCTGCAACGTGCGATGATGGACGATCGCCTGAGCGGAGCCGTCAACGCCGCCGCGCCGCAAACATTGCGTCAGCGCGATTTTGCTGACACCATCGGTCGCGTCCTGCACCGACCAACCTTCGCTCCGTTACCAAAAAGCGCGGTGTCACTGATGTTTGGTGAAATGGGGCGCTCATTACTGCTCAGCGGAATTCGCGCGAAACCAGCCAAGCTCACTGCTCTCAAGCACCGCTGGAGTTTCCCCGAATTGGAAAACGCACTGCGGTTTGAATTGGGGCGCTGAGACTGCGCGCTCTGTGACCCTTGTAGCGGCAGTAGGAATTCAAACTTCCACCGCAAAGTAGTTTTCTGCTACGGTTTTTAGGGTGACATGTCATTCAGTGAATGGGTCTAAATAGTCCTTGTGCTCATTGGCGTGTTCTATAGGGTCCGTTATAACCCAAACGGAGGACTTCGTCATGTCGCTCAACGTCAACACCGTGATCTTAGCCGGCCACCTCACCCTCGACCCAGAGATGCGCTCGCTCACTGGTGAAAAAGTGGTGGTCAACTTCTCACTCGCGATTAATCGCCGCTACAAAGGGAACGACGGAGAAATCAAAGAAGACAGCACCTTCGTCGATTGCGAAGCCTGGGGCCGCACCGCCGAACTGGTTGGCCAATACCTCGCCAAAGGCAGCGCGGCTTATGTCGAAGGCCGACTCAAACTCGACAACTGGCAAGACAAAGACGGAAAAAATCGCAGCCGCCTCAAAGTCGTCGTAGAAAACGTACAATTTGTCGGCCCACCAAAAACCAAAAGCGCCACGTCGACCACGGATGTCGGTGAACCCGCTTTGTCTGGGGCGGCTGGAGCGCGCGGATCGTCCGGAGCTTCCGCCGCCCCACGCATTGCCGGACGTCCCGCCGCCGGACACGACGAACCACCATTTTGAGCGAACATAAAGAACGAGGCGATAAAACGAGTCTCTCTTGCGTTTTTTAGGTTGAGCTAACGTCGTTTCAGCCAGAAAACGTGGCGTTGATCGTTAATAGTTGGGCCGCGTAGGCTCGGCCATACTTCGGTGACGGACATTGCTGAACGCTGAGCATAGGCCGTGATTTCGCTTCGCTCATACAAGCGAACGCTCTCACGGTAGGTTTTGACGACGACACCGTCCTGCGATAACGTCACGGTTTTTTCCATGCGTTCCTGACGGATCGCACGTTCTTCGATCACGTGGCCAGCAGGCGTCACTCGCTCAGAACGCGGAATGAATGTCTGCTTGACCGCCTGTGGGTCAGGCAGGTCCAACACCAGGAAGCCGCCCGGTGCCAGCAACTGAGCGAACGTCGCCAAGCATGCAGCATTGGTTTCATCGTCAAAATAACCAAAGGCAGTAAATAACACCAACACCGCACCCCAACCGTCGCCAACCGCAGGCGAGCGCATATCACAACGAAGTACGCGCTCGCGGCACGACGCACGTTGATTGGCGCTGCGTAGCAAATCCGCGCTCAGATCAAAACCAAAGGCGGGTAAACCAGCCGCACGTAAAGCCGCAAGATGCCGACCGTTGCCGCAACACGCATCAAGAATTGGACCCGGCGCTTGGCGTAAACGCGGCAATAATCCGGCGACCTCTGCCGCAGCCGAAGCATCATCACGATGTGCATACAACGTCTCGTAATGCGCTCCGAACGCGGCTTTCCACCACGGCTCGCTCTCGCTTTTCTCCACCTCGTTTGGCGTCACTTGGTTTGGCATCACATCGCCATCCGCCGAAAGGTACCGGTAGCGCCCGGTTGCAGATGCAGCGGGATCAACTCGGCAAGGCTAGCGACACAGCGATTCGCCCCGGCCGCATGCAGATCAGCCGCATTTGCCAGACCCACCAAACCAACCGTCTGCGTCCCGGCAGCGGCGGCCGAAGTCATACCGCTCACGCTGTCCTCCAACGCCAAGCAACGTTGCGGCGGCACGCCCAAACGCGCGGCGGCCAACAAATACGGATCTGGCGCTGGTTTGCGTCGTTCAACGTCTTCATAGCACACGCGATTTTGAATACGGCGATCCAATCCAATGATTTGCAAACCGAGATGTGCCACCCGCCGTTCGGTCGAAGTCACCAAGCACACCGACACTCCCTGATCAAAAGCGTGATCAAGCAGCACCTTCACCCCAGGGCGAAGTTCCAGCCCTTCGCTGCGGTAGATATCCAATAACGCCTCGGTTTTCCCGGCCATCCACGCGAACACATCACCGTGTTTGCCAAAACGCTCCATCAGGCCAAGATAAAACAGTCGATCACTCTTACCCACATTCCCGTAAATTTCAGCCTCCGTCAGTTCAATTCCCTGGGTCTTCAAAAAACGCTGATGTGCAGCGCAATGTTTCGGTTCCGAATCAACGGTCGTGCCGTCAAAGTCGAGGAGGACAGCAGCAAAGGTACGAGTAGGCATCGCGGCAAACCGTAATCGCTCTGCCAAAACCGCCCAGCTAAATTAAGCGACGGCATTTTTCCGAAAAGTCGCCAAGAGCGCAATCGGCCAACACCACATGATGAGACACTATTTTCCCACGTCATCTTCCTCGTCTTCTGCTCGTCAAAAATGACGTGCTCGATATGTGGATTGGCCAAAGCGAGAAAAATCTTCACGCGTTGTTTGACCAAGCTCGCCATTCGCAACCGTGTGTGTTGTTTTTCGATGAGGTCGATGCGTTGGCCGCCAGCCGCACGGACCTCAAGCAATCGGCTGGGCGCCAGGTCATCAATCAATTCTTGGCTGAACTCGACGGTGTGCAGGCATCCAATGACGGCCTGCTGATTCTGGCGGCGACCAATGCCCCCTGGCACCTCGACTCGGCCTTCCGACGGCCTGGCCGCTTCGACCGCATCGTGTTTGTTCCACCGCCAGATCTTCCTGCACGCGCTGAAATTCTCCGCGTGCTGCTGAAGGGCAAGCCGGTTGAAACCATCGATCACGATCTTTTAGCGAAGAAAACCGATGGCTTTTCTGGCGCTGATCTGAAAGCCGTCATCGACGTGGCGATAGAGGTAAAACTCAAGCAAGCCATGCGCGAAGGTATTCCCCGTCCCCTGTCGACGAAAGACCTGCTGGCGGCAGCAGCCACGATTAAACCCAGCACGCGTGAATGGTTCGCTTCCGCCCGCAATTATGCGCTCTATTCCAACCAAGGCGGCGCCCATGACGACGTGCTGAAGTACCTGGACAAACGATGAGCGGCAATCGTCAACGTGGATGGGCCGCATTTGGGCATGATCGATATGACCTTGCCGAAAAGGAATTTCGCTTGGTGCTGGCGGAAGATCCCGACGACGCGCATTGCCATGCGGCTCTCGGATTATGTTTAGCCGAACAAGAAAAATTTGATGAGGCCGAGCGCGAAGCTAGGCTTGCCATTGGCCTAGGACCCGATTTAGATTTTACGCATTATGTGCTTGGGCGAATCTTGTGTGATCGTCATCGCTATAAAGAAGCGCAAACTGCTGTCGATGAGGCCATTCGCCTTGATCCCGAAGATGCCAATAATCGTTTGTTGCTCGCCAGTATTCATTCAAGCCAAGAACGCTGGAGCGATTGTTTAGCCGTTGCTGATGCCGGTCTTGCGATCGATCCTGAACACGATGGCTGCACCAATTTACGCGCGCTCGCCCTTACCCAACTGGGGCGTAAAGACGAAGCCAGCGCCACCATTGCGAGTGCTCTGCAACGTTCGCCCGAAAACAGCATGACCCACGCCAACCAAGGCTGGGCATTCCTGCATCGCAACCAGCCGAAACAAGCTCTTGAGCATTTTCGTGAAGCCCTGCGATTAGACCCCACCAACGATTTCGCGCGATCCGGTCTTCTCAATGCGATTAAGGCGGAAAACGTAGTCTTTCGCTCTGTTTTAGCGTTCTTGTTATTCATGGGCCGTCAGCGCGCGGCGATGCAATGGGTCCTGATCATCGGCATAACGATAGGAAGAAGTATCCTCACCAATGTCGCCAAAGCGCATCCCGAGTTAGGGTTCATCATTTATCCGCTGCTCGCGCTCATCGCGGTGGCGATTTATTCGACGTGGCTGGCAAATCCTCTGATGAACTTGGTCATGCGAACTCATCCACAAGGCCGACACGCGCTGACTCGCGATGACTATCACCAAGCCAATTTAATTGGCGCCTGCCTCTTGCTGGCTGGCGGCCTGTTTGTCACTGAATTATTCTTAGGGCTCAAGCACACGCCAAGTTTCATGATTCTGCTCTTGTCCATTCCACTGACGTCCATTCACGACGCCTCGCCTGGTTGGCCGCGACGCATGAGCATCTTTGCCGGGCTGGTGTTTAGCTCGATCGCTCTGTTTTGCGTATTCACGACGCACCTCGTACGCTTGTCCTATCTTCAGAAAACTTTAAATTCAATCGACGTGACGCTGGCGCTGATGATGACGACGCTGGTGCCCGTGTTCTTCTACGGCATTTTCATCTGGTCCATTTTATCGGTTTTCTGGATCTCTAAAAAACAACCGACACGCTAACGAGCGTGTCGGTTGTCGATGTTGCTTCACCAGCGGAAAGAACCCAGGCGTTCGACGAACGTCGTCGTACGCCCATGTTTTTTTGCTCAGGCGAACGAGCTGACGTACGGCAATCTTTTGGCCGTGGCCTTCACTTGCTCCACGCCGGCAACCAATTCAGCAGTGGCGTCCCACTGCCCGGTGAGGAATTGTTTGCGGTGACCGTCGCCCATCTGGGCTTTCCACACCTGACTGCCCGCGCGCACTTCCAGCTTATCGACATCGACGCTGACCTGGAGTGACGGATCCTTGGTCACCGCCGCCTGGATCGCTTCGCTGTCGGCGACACTGACGCGCAGACAGGGCAGACCCATGGCGACGCAGTTGCCGAAGAAGATTTCGGAGTAGCTGACGGCGACGATGGCCTTCACGCCCCACTTGGCGATCGCTTGCGGCGCGTGCTCGCGTGATGAACCGCAACCGAAGTTGCTGTTGGCCACCAACACCGACGCACCCTTGAAGCGCGCGTCATCAAACGCGTGGGTTTTACCCTGCGCGGTAAGCTGCTTGCGATCGTCCTCGAACGCGTGTTCGCCGAGACCGTCAAAGGTCACGCAGCGCAGAAAACGCGCCGGGATAATGCGGTCAGTGTCA
>JANMYZ010000103.1:0-1559 GCA_031382605.1 Planctomycetota bacterium
CCGTTCTCGCTTTGGATCAAAGTCTCAAACAATCCGCGAACATCACGTTCATGCCCAGCGACGCTCGGAGCGAACGGCAGTTCTGATGCCAACGGATTCCAGGTGACATCGGGCAGTCGCTGAAATGCGGTGTTCCATTGATCTTTGGCGTCACTGCTGCGGACGTAGATGCGTATGCGACAACCCGGTGGAATATGGGCGTCCAGATACACGCGATGCCACGCGCAATCGAGAATGCCGGAATCGAGCGTGGTGTTCACCTGCCCAACCACAGCGTCGGGATAGCGTGGGATTGCCAGAGGATACAGACCGCGTGGACCGCCGACGCTTTGATAGCGCACCATGCCATCCATGCCTGGGACAAACCACGGCGTGGTTGGCTCGGTGAGCGGATAGCGTTCAGTCATCACCGTGACGCCAGCGTTGATCACCGGATTGGCGCCGAGATCGGCGTCACGCAGCGTCACGACCGCACAATCATGAAGTCCTGACCACGAACCCTGCGCCGTGCGGACAACGGGTGCCAACAACGCAAAACGCTCAGCGCCAAGCCAAGCGACATCGCTAACTACTAAATCGAGGTCAGCTTTGGCCAACGGAAAGGCATCGACCATACGCGGGCCGATGCGCTCGCCGTCTATACGCATCAACGATTGACTGCCATCGCTATGACTGACCAACAGCACCACGTCACTATCAGCGATACAAATACCGCTGATGCCGGTGATGCTGGGATTGGTCGGCAACAGCACTTGATCGTCGAGTTGCAACGGATGCGGATTTTCTGGCTCAGGTTCAAAGCGAGCGACACCGCGCACATACGGTTGTGGCAGTGGGCCGCCGGTGACGCGCAGCAGTGCTGACGTGGTGGCAATCCAAATATGATTGTTCGCATCGATCGCGACCCGCTGGCCAACCAACGGCAATTCCGTGTGTTCCACCCAACGATGAGCAAGGTGCACGACCAGCACGCCGTGTTGAGCGCCGTCACTATAGATTGCCGCCAAGCGACCCTCGCCGCCGATGCTGAGATGCTGAAAGGTGCCGAGTGGCGCGCTGACGATGTGATTGAGCGGACCAGCACGCAGCGGCAGCGGGCCGTGACCAGCGTCGACCATGATCAGCGTCCGTGGCGCGTACGGTTGCAACGGATTATCGCTAGGAGTTTGCGTGATATTCAGCGACCCAACTTGATCGAAGGCGTCGATGACTTGCGGCGTGGCGGTGGCGCTGACGTTTAACGCCGTGGGATCGCGCACTGGCAAGCGCAAGGTCTGCGCTTGTGCTAAGACCAAGCCCTCGCGCCGAGCGCACCACACCAAGCGCGGCGACCGCGTTCGCAGGTCGTCGCCATCGCACAAGTGCCAATAACGGGCCTGATTGGCGTCCATCAGCACACCTCAGGAATCACGGGTGCAGGCACCAAGTGTGGAGCATCTTCAGGATGACGCAGCGACGCCGGAAGTGACGGCGTACCGCTGCCACGTTGAGCCGACACGCCGATCAGTTCTGGTAATTGATAGTCGAGCAGCGTCAGCGGCGTGGTGGCAGATAATTTC
>JANMYZ010000134.1:0-4429 GCA_031382605.1 Planctomycetota bacterium
TTGAGACTTGGTTTTATCGCCTTGATGGAGGCTCGCCTGGATCACGCCGCTGCCGACCACGTCAATCAACAATGGGAATTCAATCTCGAAGGTCGTGGTATTTTTCGGCAAGCTCCACTCTAATAAAAACGGCAGGCGATCCGGCAAGATTTCCAACAGCGGTTCGCCTGGCTCGGGCGGATTGGTCAGATCCGGAATATAACCCAGGCAAGTGCCAGAAATCATCACGCCATTTACTTTCAATCGCACATTCGCCGCCAGATACGCGCGCAGCTTCGTGGATTCAGCGATCATGCGACTATGAGTCAGACCCGCACCCGACGTTACCGATTTACCCTCAATAATGGCGATCACATCCAGCAGCTGTAAACCCAAAGTCATCGTCAGGTCGTCGCCGTCCTGCATCATATCAACGGTCAGCGTGGTGAACGTATGCGCCTGCAACGGCAAGGCGCTGATCACCAGCACGGCGAGCGATAAACACCACGTGCGGAGCCAATTTAAACAACGAGGAAACCACATAAAACTCCTTCGCCAACGGCGGGAGGACTATGTGACGCCATGCTCGGTAACAAGTCCACTACGCAGAAATGCCAACGTACCCTTTGATCACCAATCCGTGAATTGAGCGTCAGCGCGCTGCCCGAGCCGCCGTTGACGCGCTGCCGATACCAACGATAGCTTGCGAATGACTGACGATGAACGACCAAAGAAATCAGCCTGGCGGTGGCCTCAACTGATTGCGGTTTTGGTTATTGTGGTGGTGTTGATTGGGATGCTTCTTCCGGTTTTGCATACCAGCGCCGATGGGCCACTTCGGGGTTTGCAATGTAGCAAGAAACAATCGCAAATTTTAGGTGCTTTAATTGCCTACGCTACCACTGAAGAAGTTGCCTACCCGTGGCCCATCAACCAAGTTCCCGAAACGGTGTCAGATGCTCGTAGTGCACGCGTGGTTACCGCCCAAATGTTGGGAGCGCTCGCTCGCTCGCAAAGTTTGCCGCTGGGATTGTTGAGTTGTCCATTTTCCCACCTACCTAAAATGCCACCATTTGACGGGGCGCGTCCACCAATCACCTGGGGAATAGACTCGAACTCTGCATTTTATGCTCTTGATTGGTCCGCGCCCTCAGAGGCAAGATCATCCCGAGTGGTAATGGCAGATCGCGATCCGACGGCGCACCAAAATGCAGTCATGGCCGCATACGGCGACACCCACGTGGCGAAAATAAAATTATCCCAGGCCATTCCACAACGCGCAGTCGGCATTCTTGTCACCGAAGGCGCAGATGGAAAATCCATTTCCGTGTCATCGGTCTTTTCAAATACCGCGTACGGTCAAACCGAAAACAAAGACTTTATTCACGACGATATTTACACCAACGAAGGTGACTCCGAAAACGGCAGCCAGCCGCTGGTTCCTGCCAAAGGACATCCGCAACGTGCCTGGTTAAAATAACCCGCTCTATTTCGTCAGTGAATACGCCAACGTACGCTAGCCCGACCCCACTACATCTCTATCGTCTCACGACCATCCGGAGCCCCTATGTCGAAGAAAATCCACGACTTCCTGAAATCGTACATCATCGCTAAAGGCAAAGAATTCCGCCTCAAAGATTACGATCCCAACGACACGGCGCATATGAAAGACAAGGAAGAGGCTGAGGAACTGCTGAAACAAGGCGTTGAACGCCTGGCGGTTTTGCAAGACAAGCTCTATGCCCACAATCATTGGTCGGTGTTGTTGATTTTTCAGGCGATGGATGCCGCCGGTAAAGATGGCGCGATCAAACATGTGATGTCTGGCATCAATCCGCAGGGCTGCCAGGTGTTTTCGTTCAAGAAACCGTCCGATGAAGAATTAGACCACGACTTCCTGTGGCGCACCAATCGTTGTTTACCCGAACGTGGGCGCATCGGGATTTTCAATCGTAGCTACTATGAAGAAGTGCTGGTGGCGAAGGTTCATCCTGAATTCTTACGTCATCAACATATGCCGCCACGTTTGATCACCAAAGACGTCTGGAAACATCGCTATGAATCGATCAACGATTTAGAAAAGCATCTGACGCGCAGCGGTACGGTCGTGCGCAAGTTCTTCCTCAATATTTCGCATGAAGAACAACTGAAACGCTTCATGAAGCGTTTAGATGACCCAACCCGCCATTGGAAATACAGCGCCAGTGATGTCGCCGAGCGCAAGCATTGGGACACCTACATGGAAGCGTACCAAGACTGCATTCAAGCCACCGCCAGCGAACACGCACCGTGGATTATCGTGCCAGCGGACCACAAGTGGTTTAGTCGCATCGTTGTCGCTGCTGCGGTGATTGACGCTTTAGAGAGCCTCGATCTGCACTACCCCAAAGTTGATGAAGCCAAAGAACGTGAATTGGCCGCCGCACGTAAGGAATTGGGCAAGGCTCGCTAAAGTCCAAGGCCTGACCAATGAATGACAGGTCAGCGCGTAAAACACCACGGAACGTCACCCACCAAAAATAGCCTGGCTCGGAATTCGCAGTCGCCTTCTTGCACCACGATGAACGGTTCCAAGTATGAAAATTATGGTGGCGACCGTGGAACATCGTGAAGCACAGGACAACGTCATGCGCTGGGTCATTGACCCAGCGCGCCGTCTGATCGTTAGCCAACCGGCTAGCCTGATGGGTATTCTCAACGTCACGCCCGATAGTTTTTCTGACGGCGGCTTGCATCTGACTGTTGCTGCGGCGGTGACCGCCGGAATCGCCATGATCGGTGATGGCGCAACCTGGCTTGATGTGGGGGGTGAAAGTTCACGCCCAGGCGCTGAACCCGTTTCGTCAACCATCGAATGTCAGCGGGTGGTACCCGTCATCGCGGCGTTACGCGCAGCGGACATCACCGCGCCAATCAGTATCGACACCACGAAAGCAGAAGTCGCTGAGGCAGCCCTTTTGGCGGGTGCCTCAGCCGTCAATGACATCAGCGCCGGCAGCGATCCTGCGATGTTCCCGCTGATCGCCAGTCATGCATGTCCAGTGGTGCTGATGCACATGCAAGGAACGCCACGGACCATGCAAGTGGCGCCGACCTATGCTGACGTCGTCGATGACGTGTGCGCAAGCTTTGAGCGTCAATTAACCAAGGCCTTGGCTGCGGGTATCGCCGCATCGGCGATCATGCTCGACCCAGGTATCGGCTTTGGCAAAACGCCCGAACAGAATCTTGCCTTGTTACGCGCTCTGCCGCGTTTGCATGCCACCTTCGCTCGTCCGCTGGTGGTCGGCGTCAGCCGAAAATCATTGCTCTCTGCTCTTGTCGGTCAGCCGTTAACTGCCTCACAACGCGATGGTGCGAGTCATATCTTGCACGCGCTGATCGCTGAGCACTGCGCGTTGCTGCGTGTGCACGATGTCGTTGGTGCGCGTCATGCGCTGACCATCGCCCAAACAATGCGCGGATCGACTGACGGAGGTGCCCGTGCACCTTGAATGGTCTGATCTCATTTATTATCTGCGCTCAGGTGTTGAAATCCTGATCATTGCCGTGCTGATTTATTTTTTACTGATCGCCCTAGAGCGCATCAGCGCCGGTGGAAAACTACGTGGCGTCACGCTGATTCTCGCGCTGGTCGTGGTCGCGTGGATGATTGCACGCGCAGCACAGTTGCACGCCATAACCTGGCTCTTACAGGCTGGTGTCGGCGTCAGCGCCCTGGTGATGGCGGTGGTTTTTCAGCCAGAATTGCGCCGTCTTTTTACTCGCATGGGCGGCTTCTTTCCCAACCAAGATTTGAGTAGTAATTTTGCGGTGATCTCACATTTAGGCGATTCGATCAGTTACTTGTCGTCCAAAAAGATTGGCGCGCTGATCGTTTTCGAACGCAATGATGGACTTGATGATTACGTCGTTTCTGGGCCATTCGATTGTGAAATCACCACCAAAATCATCACCACCATCTTCTGGAAGGACACTCCGCTTCATGATGGCGCCGTGATCGTACGCCATGGCCGCATCGCCGCAGCAGGAGTGATTCTACCGCTGACGAATAATCCGGCTTACCTCGGTCTTTCGGGGACTCGCCATCGTGCCGGCATCGGCATTAGCGAAGATACCGATGCGTTGGTGCTTATGGTTTCTGAAGAAACCGGTCAAATCAGCATGGCCGATCGCGGAGAATTTACCCGCGATTTGACGCCCCAAGACGTTGAGTCGATCCTGACGCGGGCCTTCCGTGCTGGCGGCCGTCGACGCCAAGGCACCGAGCGAATTACGGTCAGCGAATTGATTGCCGAAGATCGCCGCGCTACCTCCACGTTTATGTCGACGAAAAAGAAACACGGAAAAGCTGACACTCATCCCACCAAAAGCAGCGAAGAAGCGACGCCATGATCGGCCGCTTTAGCGAACATTGGGAACTCAAACTCGTCGCGCTGGTGATTGCCGT
>JANMYZ010000151.1:0-2758 GCA_031382605.1 Planctomycetota bacterium
CTTAATCGCCAACAGCGCTAAGGTACAGCGGCGACTCTTCCGACCGCATTTTTAGCGTTGGAAAAGTGCCACTGCTTGATCCGTAGAAATTAATTCAGCGTCGCTTCGACCTCAACCGCTTCGGCATAATCGATGCCTGGAACTTCAAAGCCGAAGAGTTGACGGAACTCACGTTTGAAACTGGCATAATCGCTGATTTGCAGCAGATTTTCGCTGGTCACTTGTTCCCACAATTTGGCGGTCGCTTCCTGAACATCGCTGCGCATTTCCCAATCGTCAACGCGGATGCGACCGGCTTCGTCCAGCTTGGGCGTCTTGCCGGGCGCCAGGTGATCAGCCCACAGACGGACCATTTGTTCGATGGTTCCTTCGTGGCAATTCTTCTCTTTCATCACGCGATACAGCAGCGAGATATAAAGCGGCACTACCGGAATGGCGCTGGAAGCCTGCGTTACCAAGGCTTTGTTGACGCTGACATAAGCCGCGCCGCCGATTTTTTTCAGCACGCCGGCATTCAATGCTTTGGCGGTGGTTTCGACGTGAGCTTTCGCGCGACCAATCGTGCCGTTGGTATAAATCGGCGTGGTCAGCGCGGGTCCGATGTAACTGTAGGCGACCGTGCGACAGCCAGGCGCGAGCAAGTCCGCGTCAGCCAAGGCTTCCATCCACAGTTGCCAATCTTCTCCACCCATGACTTTCACCGTCGCGTCAATTTCCGCATCGACGGCGGGAGGAATGCTGACCGGCTTGAGGACATCCGTATCCAAGTCGATGGTTTTTGAGGCATACGCCGGACCAATCGGTTTCAGCACGCTGCTATAGGTGGTGCCGGTCAGCGGATCGGTGCGCTTCGGAGTCGCCACGCTATACACCACGCAATCCAATTTGCCGAAGCGCGCTTTCAACGCGGCGATCGCCGCTTGTTTACCTGCCGCAGCAAACGCATCGCCATTCAGTGTTTCAATCGTTTTGCCCTGCGCTTTGGCCAAGCGGTGGACCTCAGCCAAATTGTACCAGCCGCCAGAGCCGGCTTTTTCGCCCACGCCCGGACGTTCAAAGCAGGCGCCCAACACCTTCGCGCCGTGTCCCCAGGCCAACGTAATCAATGATGATAGGCCGTAGCCAGCGCTTGAACCGATGACCAAAGCATTGCCGATCCCTTTCCCAGGGCCGCCCTTGGTCGCGACGCTGACTTGTTGGCGCACGTTCGCCGCGCAGCCAGTTGGATGCGAAGTCAGACAGATGAAGCCACGAATACGAGGATTGATGACGACTTTGGCCATGGGAAACCTTTGTTGGGAGGGATTTCAGTCAGCAGTTCGCTAGCGGGCGGCACGATGGCGGGATAAGGAGGGGCTGCAATACAGGCTCTTATGTCCGATGTCCGATGTCCGATGTCCGAGGTCTTTTTGTTCGGGTGTCTTTGGTGCTGGGCTTGGGTGTTCATTGGCCAATGCATTTTGCTGTCCGACATCGGACATCGGACATCAGACATCGGACAGAAAAAGGCCTTGATGAGCACTCTAATTAAAAACTATAATAGTAGTTGATAGTTATCAAAGACAGATGGCCATAATGTCGAAAGCTTGGGCTGGACTTTATCTGCCGATTTGACATGTTTCGCACCCCACCGCACAACGGAGCGCCGCTTTCCTCTCAGAAACGGCCTTTCTTGCTTGGTGATTTGACGGCCACATCGATTCAGCGAAGGAAACCAGCCATGTCTCAGAAGACCACCTCCGGCGGCGACAAAGTTATCCAGTGCCTGGAACGCGAAGGCGTCGAGGTGATTTACGGCTACTCCGGCGGGGCCGCGATGCCGATCTTCGATGCGCTGGTCGACTCCAAAATTAAATTCGTGCTCGTCCGTCATGAGCAAGGCGCCACGCACATGGCCGATGGCTATGCTCGCGCCACCGGCAAACCCGGCGTGGTGTTGGTGACCTCGGGTCCAGGCGCAACCAACTGCGTCACCGGCTTGCTAACTGCGCTGATGGACTCGGTGCCGATGATCGTCCTCACCGGCCAAACGATTACGTCCATGCTCGGCAAAGACGCCTTCCAAGAAGCCGACGTTACGGGCATCACCTACCCGGTGGTGAAGCACAGTTATTTGGTCAAGAACGCGGCGGATATTCCACGCGTGATGAAAGAAGCTTTTTACATCGCCACCAGCGGCCGCCCAGGTCCGGTGCTGATTGATCTGCCCAAAGATATTACCCAGGGTCCATGCACGGCGCCGTTCGTCGAAACGGCAATCAGCCTGCCTGGCTATCACATTCCTGGTCGCGCTGATGCCAGCTTGCTGAAAAAAGCCGCCGCCTTGTTGATGAAGGCGAAAAAGCCGGTGCTCTACGTCGGTCACGGCGCGGTGATTTCCAACGCTGGCAAAGCGATTATGCAACTCGCCGAAAAACTCGGCGCGCCCATCGTGAACACGCTGTTGGGTAAAGGCGCGTGTCCAGAAGATCATCCTTTGCATCAGGGCATGCTCGGCATGCACGGCACAGCGTACGCCTATCGGACGGTGCAGCATTGCGATTTGATCATGGCGATCGGCGCTCGCTGGGATGATCGCATCACCGGAAAACTTTCTGAGTTCTGCAAAGATGCGGCCAAAATCCACGTCGACATCGACGTTGCCGAGTTCAACAAAATCGTCCGCCCCGATGTCAGCATCGCCGCTGATGCACGCTTGGCGATCGAAGAACTGGTGCCGATGGTCAGCAAAATCGACACCACCGAGTGGCTGAAAGAT
>JANMYZ010000154.1:0-2983 GCA_031382605.1 Planctomycetota bacterium
CGCGCGCCTGCTTGGCCATTCGTTTACCGATCGCGAAATCTATACGGTCGCCAGCGTCGAGCACTCTCAACACTTGGTTGCTACCGGCGTGGTCGTCGCCGTATGCGCGATCGTCAATGGCAAACCCTTGTGGATCGATCAAACGCCAGTGCGACGAACGCTAAAACCACATGCTGATGCACGCGCGCTTTTAAACCAAACCATGGAATGCCTGAAGTCTGTTATCGCAAATAATCCACCAACCGCCGATGTGAATGACTGGGCGACGAAGCTAGTAACCAGTGGCAAACTACCACTCGACTGGTTGCCTGCTGCGGGCGAACTGCCGGTCGAATTATTGGTTTACTCGAGGGATGCCATCGAAGAAGAAGGCAAACCGTGGTGTCCGCTGTTTCGTGCCGGCATTGGTCTTGATGTGATACCCGTGCGCGAAAGTGCGGCTCAGAGCATAACCGAACACGAACTTGGGCGTGGCCCCATTCAATTATCCGGCAACGATCGCGTGCGTTTGCTGGTCGCCGTTGCGGACAAAGATTTCCGTCCTGATCTGCTGGATGTGCCGCCGCCGGATTATGCACTTATCGATGATGTGAATGGTGCTTATCTGACTGCCTATGATCGCTGGCGGGATTACCGCATCGCCTACAATCGCATTTTTGCACTGGTGAGCCCGAATCTCAGTTTGGCGACGGTGATTCATCGCACCAAGACTTTCAAACCTGAGCAAGAAGCCCAGGTGACGTCAACGGCACTGACTCTTTCTCGCGATATCCTAACCAATGTCGGCATCAGCTGGCGCATCAACCCTGACCAACCTACCGACATAGAATTGTTGCTCGCCAATTCTCCTGATTCACCCGACATGATTCGTCAGAAACTGGTCGACGAACGGATGACGGCACTGGGAGCAAAAAATCGAAAAGATGATCTGCCGGAACCCTACGACGACGATTTCCCAGACGTGGCCAATGGTCGCTATGTCAACCATGCTGCTTGGCTGACCGTCACCAATAATCCGTGGAAACTCGCTAGCGTTCCCCTCTATCTTGAAGACGGGATAGAAGCCGATGGTCAAGCGGTGCAGATCCCCATTCTGCGACAATATGTGAAGTGGCTCGACGAACAAATTTCCATACGTTCAAGCAAGCTCGACACCGTCCGTGATCTACTGCTCGCTCTGCGTCATAAGCTTGACAGTCATTCATTGAATCTGGCGTCCATGAGCGGTGGCGTCGCCACAGATGGTAGCGGCATGCGGTTAACGCGCTGGTCGCCACATGTGGGATTCAAGGCAAGAGTCGAGCCAACTTTGCCGCCGAGGAGTGAATTGCTTTTAGGCCCAGATCCAGATGCACCGGCGCCACTAACAACCACCCAACCGCCACAAATTCCCCGCTTCAACGAAACACGCATGTTTGCGGCAAAAGCACCCAGCTTTATTGAACAAACCACGAGCACGCAGAAGCTCCAGCTGTTCAACAACCCCAACTTGAAGGCGGTCAATTTCGAAGGATTTATTCGCAAATCATCGATCTTCGACGTCCGCCAAGATATCTTGAGCCTGCCCAAAGACGCCTCGCCTTTGACGCCTCCTGGATATACCCCGAAGGACGAGTCTTTTGGCGTGCTCTCACACGTCTCGCCCGAGGTCTACGCCATTGAGGAACTTAATCGCGGGCTCAAAGTTCTGTCGGATGCCTTGTTCAAAGAAGCCAATATCTCCGTCTCTTTCGCCCCTGAATTGGCCTCGGATTCGGTATTGCTTGATGCGACAACCAAACTTCCTGATTTTCAAAAAGTAAAAACCACCGGTCAACGCTACGAATGGCTGATGGGCCAAGGTCGCGCGTTGGTCCAAGGCATCGCCGTGGTCGAAAATGCGCGACGTACACGAGAAGAAGCCCTGCGTTCCTTCGTTAACGAACGCGCGACTCAAGCGGATCGTATTTCCGCTTTAATCGCAAATTTAGGCACCCTTGCTACTGATTTGAATACCGCTCGCCAGGCATGGGATGAAGCTGCGCGAGATTACGCCATGGCTCAAAGCGAAATGATTCGTGATTGGCAAGCGGTTGAGTTACGCGATGCCGAACGAACGCGTATTCTGATGCAGCCACGCGGATTGTTCTATGTTCGCACGCGCTCTATTCCGCTCAGCCAAACCTTGGCTGATCCTCTACCGCTTGCACGCAAGGATGCCGACGACGTCATCCCAGGTTGTGATTCGCATCATGATCTGCCAAGTGAGATGGACGACTTTCTTGATGCTGTGTGGGAAGTTCCCGTGGCTGATTTTACTGCGCTGCGCCCGTGGTTACCGTCACTTCCCGATCGCATGCGCATAGCGACTTGGTTGGACCGTCGCGATCAACGTTTGCAGACCAAGACCCATGCTCCCGCAACCAACGGCGGCATCGTACGCACCAAGCTCGCTCCGCTGACTGCACAAAATCGCGGCATGTACCGCAGCCAAATCGGCAATCGTGCGCGCTTCAGTGATTCGCTGCGCGAATTTCAACGTGAAGCTGCGCAAGTTTTATCGCTGACCGATGTATTAGCTGGCCAGCGCGGCGGGCTGCGTAGCGCGGGCGAACGCCTGCGAGATCAATGTGAACAGGTCATTGGTTGCCTAGTTGCGCAGCTGGAATCATCCCTGCCATCGCTGCGTTACGAATGGGCGCAAGCGGCGGAAGACGATCGCTTGCCGGTAGAAGATCCCGAGCAATGGCTTGGCCTTGATCGTTTGGCCGAACGGTCATTCCTTACTGCGCGCACCTTGGTCGATACCGTTCGCTGGTTATTTGCCCAGCTGAGCAATGACGGCAGCGGCACTGGCCGCACCGCGCTGCGCAACTTGGTGCGTGCAGCGGTAATTGCCGTCGCGCATGGTGATCCGAGCGCACACATTCGCGGGCCCGTGGTCAGTGCTCCGGCACAACTGCGACCTGGTTCTTTGCTGCGCGTCGCCCTCAACCGCGAAGCC
>JANMYZ010000175.1:0-3067 GCA_031382605.1 Planctomycetota bacterium
GATCCCAATTAAGGCGTCACTTAGCTGGCTTGGCTACTGGAGTCACTGGCGCTGGAGCTTTAGAAGCAGAAGGATCGACAACACGCCCTTCTTCTCGATAAATCTTAACCACCTCTGCTGCCCACTTGCCGTAAAGCGACTCGGTATTTTTCTCCGCAAAGACGTCGAGATCTTTTTCCTTGGTTTTATTTGGCTTGTTCTTCATCGCATTCATCAACTGCACGTATCTCGCACCGAGTTTTATTTGTGCTTTCCATTCATCTTGGAGCAGTCCTTCATCATAATGTTGAATTTTCTCTTTGAAACCTTCCAGCAAACCAAAATTCGCACGAATCTTTGTCACTGCTGCTTGCAGGCCCAAAAAATCCCCCTTCTTTTCCAAGGCTTCCAGCTCGGAAAAATACCGCACTGATTGAGCGTCGAGATAGCCTGATAACGCCGTGCAGATAGCCTCGTCGCTTTCGCTTATCGTCTTGACACTTCGCGCGGACTTTATCGCAACCGCGGATTTGTCGTAGTCTTTGGAAACAATCGCTTTGTACGCAATATCCAATTTTCCTTTGAGCGCCTTTGGGTTGACTCCAGGAATGCTGACCTGGATTCCTTGAATGATGAGTTTGGGAGCTCCTATGCCGAGAGCGAGCGCCAGCGATCCCGTGATACCGTAGCGTGACGAGCGGTAGTAGGAATCGTCATCGCCAGCATGGCGATTGGGCTGAACGACGAAGGAGCCATCGAAACAGCGCGCCGTATTGATCCACGCTTTATAGTAATCCATCGTCGTGCGTAAAGTTGCATCGTCATCCGCAGCGCCAGCGCCGACGAAACCCCAGAAAATATTAAGATTTCCGTCTGCATGGCCATTCGGGAGGCCCGAATAGGCAATCTTATAAAAATTTTTGTATTTATTGATGTACTCAGTCGAGTCGGGACGTTCGGCGGCCAATTTATGCGCGATGAGCGCAGCCCCAGATTTACCAACGGCCCTTTCACCACCGGTTCCGCGCATATAGGCTTCGGGATCACTGATTGAATACCCACCAAAAATAAATTCCGATCCATAACCAACATTGCCTGATGCGTTGGTCCCGTGGTGAATATACTTGAACGCGCTCTCCATTCGCGCAGGAGTGACCGTCAACCCACAGCGCTCGGCTAACTGCCAACCAATCACCGCCAATATGGTGGTGTACTGCATTGGTCCGTAACCGCCTGGCCCTCCATGGCCAAATCCACCATCGTAGAGTTGAAGGGCATCATAGAGCTTATAGTAGTCAAAAGTAACGCCGTTGACAACCAATGACTTGCCTTTTTCGAACAGTTTGCCATCTCCGTTCATTAAGGCGACAGGTAATTTATATTGAATGTATTCCAAATGCTCGACATCTAATTTCATCGTCGGCAGCACTGACGGATCTTTGGTTATCACATAGTATTCTCCAAGCGTGATCAATTGGTAAGCTGCGGGCCATGTCCATGTAACTTTGTTTGGTAGTTCGGTGGCCCATTTTTGGATTCGTTGTTTGGCGCTTGCTTGATGCTTGGGGTCATCGCTCGACAATAACGCCAAACATATCGCCGACCTCGTATTACACGCCCCATCGGCCTCCGGATGATCGACAAAATAATTGAGTGCTCGCGCACGCAGTAATTCGGATTTCTTGCAATTAATGGGAAAGGTTGGGCTGAAAGTCCCGATCGCTTCTAGGTTGATCGTCACTTCCACAGTCTTTGATGCACGTGTGACATTCAGGATTAACTTCCCGTCTTTCCCTTCTGCTTTTTCAATTGCCTGGCCAAACTCCATGATCGGCCCGTCGTAAGCAAATCGTCCGGCAAGCACAGGGTTTGGGTTAAATGGCTTACCAAATACGCCGACGATTTCGTCGCCCAGGTTGAGTCGACCAACGGCGGGCGAGTCCTTGAAAATATAGCGTACAATAAAAGAGTTCTTCGTAATGATGGCACGAGCACCTGACGGCCCAAGGTTGACCAACCAACCAGGGACTTCCTTGTCCGGGGCATCGCCGCCGGCTTTATCCTGACCTGGATATTCATAATCTTTATCCGCCTCGGCGTACGCGCTTGCGCTAAACCATAACGACAAAACGCATAAAATCGACAATGACAGGATTCGTTTCATGTTTACCTTAAGTGACTTAAGTGGAATAGCAGTTCTGTGGCGATGACGAACAAGCATCTTATTTCCGTTAGAGAAATCTTAGGTGCGGCAACGAACGTATGCTCTTACAGCCAGCCAGTCAGTGCGTTGGGGTCAAGGGAATCATTGGAAGCTCTCTCGGCATGTTGTTCATTGAAGAATGCGCGCAGTCAGCCTTACATTCCTGACAATGAATTATCTTTTTCAGACAAATCATGTGAAGGCAGATGACCTCACGATCCGTTCACTCAATCGTAAGCGTTCATCCCCTACCCGCCGCCATCACTGGTATCTTAGGCGCCGCGATCATCGGTCCACGCGCCAGCGATCTGCTGGCCGAGATCACCTTGGTCATGGCCTTCGGCGGATCCAGCGAGGACATCGCCCGCACCTGTCACTCGCATCCGACGTTCTCAGAAGCGGTGAAAGAAGCCGCACTCGACGTGCTTGGTCGGGCGCTGCACTCCTAAAACCACACGCCGCACGCATGTGAGCAAATCTCGCATGAACCTAAAAACCGCGATGGATAGAACACAGAGCCCCAGAGAACCAGAGCAGAGAAAGACTTAGACAGACTTTTTTTAAACGATCACCCAAAAGTGTTCTGCTGTTTCGACTTAACGTCTTGTCTCTTCCTCTGGTGCTCTGGGTCTCTCTAGTACTAAGGTTCAATTTCTCCATACTATCCGAAGAAACTTCTACACGTACGAAAGTTAAGAAAGCAGGGGAAGGGCTAAACCACAGAGGGCACAGAGGGCACAGAGAAAGGCATTCTGATTTTCCTCTGTGCCCTCTGTGCCCTCTGTGGTTAGACTTCTCCGATCGTAGTCTTCGCTTGGGTTCCGGCTCCGCTGGCCTGTGCTCTATCGCTGAGTTTGGATGAAGGCTTGCCGACTTCGAACGAGG
>JANMYZ010000181.1:0-14064 GCA_031382605.1 Planctomycetota bacterium
GGAGCGCCTTCAGCAAACGCCGGACATAAAGCCCTTGCCTGGGCTACCGAATGCGTCGGCGCAAAAGTCCGTCCATAGGGATCAATGCCCAATGCGCGAAGTCGAGAGGCTTTCTCTGCGCGGGCTGCACGATATTGATCAATACTGCTGTCGTTCATGGCGGCGGCAGACTAGTGGTGCCGTTCACCAGGGCCAGGGGGAGCCGTTGGCGACCTGTAATCCTAAATCCAGCGATAGAACACAGAGCACCTGAGCACCAGAGGAAGAGACAAGACATTACGTCGAAACAGTGGAACACTATTGGGTGATCGTTAAAAAAGAGTCTAAGTCTTTCTCTGCTCTGGTTCTCTGGGGCTCTGTATTCTATCCATCGCGGTTTTTAGGGTAACAGCCAAATTTTCGCGCCTCTTCATCCTAAACGCAGCGATGGAACGCCGATTTCACCGCAGTGATATTGAACCACGGCGACACTCACCCCAACGCAAAAACCCTGGCCAGAAGCCAGGGTTTTGCTGTATTCACTGGTTAATGTCGACGGGCCTCTCGCCGCTTTCATCCACCTGATGTGACTCAGGAACGACCAAAAGCGTCTAGAGCTTGGATTCGATTTCTTCGAACACCACGACATCGGCTTGCAAGAGGATCAAGGTCTTCAACTCGGTCTCGACCCGACCATTACTACTGAACAACCGTCCCAGGAACGGAATGTGGCTCAAGAACGGAATGCCAGCGTGCGAGCGTGACGTTTCGCCATTGGTCATTCCTGCCAAGAGCAACGAACCGCCATCAGGTAACGTCACTGACGTGCGCACGGCCTGGTAGGACAGTTCGGGCACGGTCAGCGGATTTCCCGCAACGCCGGTGTCATTTTGCTGAACGGGAGAACCGCCAAATCCGGTCTGGACGACTGGGGGACCGAAGCGACGCCAAGCAACCACCTCAGTATTGGTCGGCTTGACCGTGAGCGTGATGTATTTTTTGTCCGCCGAAGCAATGGCATGCACGTCAAGTACGGTGCCATAAGACAAGGTGCTAATGATCGGATCGTACTGACCTTGATTCACGTCATAATCAGAGATGTACGCCTGTTGATTAATATGGACCACGTGAGCTTCTTGGCCATTAAACATCGTCACGTCAGGTTCGAAGGTGACATTGCCACGACGCTCTTTTTCAACTGCGCGCAAAATCGCAGACACATGGAAGTCATCGGTCAGACGCCAGTGCTGCGTTTGAAAGGTCGCGCCGCCGAGATTATTTTGCGGTAACGAATTAGCCGTGCTGTACGGCTGCAGCAGGTTGTTCACCGTGGCTGCCGTAGTTACACTTCCCTGCTGGTGGTAGGCACCAAACGGCGCGAAGCCATTACCATTCGCGCCGTTTGCCTGACTCGGAACGCTTGGACCTGGAGGAAGACCAGGGTTAAAGTTGCTCTGCGTCGGGAAACTAAAATTCTCCCAGTTAACGCCGATCTCTTCTAATAAGCTGTTTTCAACCGTGATAAACTTGACCTTTACGTGGATCTGCAATCCTTTTTGATTACGCAAATTTCGCAACAATTCTTCAACTTGCTTGTGCACAGCGGCACTTTGGGTGACGACCATCTGACCATTAAATTCTTCCATCGCATTGCCGGGCATCTCCCACGTTGCGGGCGAGACCACTTGCTTGATAATGGTTATAAACTCATCGACCGCTGGCGGAGCTTCCGCAGACACAATCGGCGGCACTAACTTTGATCCGTTTCCACCCGGCTCCGGAATCGACAATTCTGGTCCAGGGAAATTCGTCATCGCATGGGTCAAATCGCGAATATCATAAAGCTTCATAAATACATCACCACGCACGCCTTCAGCGTTGGTAATGAACAACGCCTCATCGCGCAGGGTGTAAGTCAAACCCGTTAGCTTCATGATGAATTCAAAAACGTTGCGCAGCTTCATCGCTTCGACACGCAATGGTACTGGCGGAGTTCCCGCCGCAACCACCTTCGGATCGAGAATGATATTTACTTTGGTCATTTGCTGAAGAATTGCCACCACATCGACCAAATCACTGTCTTGGAAGTTGAGGGTAACTTCTTGATCCAACTGATTTTCAATCTCAGCACGCCATGCTTCGGTCTGTTCGGCCAAACCACGGGTTGGCGCACTGCGACGTGTATTAATGTCATGCCACTCAGGCGAATACGTGACCAATTCAAGTTGCGGCAACATCGCGGTACGAATCGATTCGCTCAATAATTTATGCTCTTCGTCCCAACGATCAGCCGTAATTTGACGCGTATAGATATGACGTTCACGCTGACATTTGATCAACAGACCGTCGGCGCGTTCTTCGGCACGATTGATCTTGAGAATCAACTGACAGAGCAAGATCGCTTCGTCGTAATCACGACGTTCACGAGCTTTTTGCGCACGCTTGAGCATCGCATCAATACGATCGCGCTCCATTTTCAAGCCTTTGTCACGCAAGTCCTGCTTACGATCGCGGGCCTGATCATTGCGGGACGCTGCGTCTTTAATCTCTTGTTCCTCACGACGCTCGCGCGCAATGCCCACGAGCTTCTCAACGGAGCGCTCTTCGACTTCGCGACTTGGATCCGAGTACGGGAGACTTTCCAAACGGGTAAGGGCCAAACTAAAGCACCGTTCCGCTTCAGCATAATCGCCAGCTTCGAGAGCTTTGCTGCCTTCGTCCTTCTTGGCGCTCGCTTCGACACGCAATTGCTGCTGCCTGACGTTGAATTCATCCGCCGTACGATTAATCTGCAACGTACGAGGGTCGCGGCTAATACCCGCTATCGCCTGAGCATTATCTAACGCTTTCCGATATTTGGGATTTTCTTTCTGCCAATCGACAGCGATGGTCAAGTCGCGGATGGCTTCCTCCATACGACCTTCGTTCATCGCCTTAACACCACGGTCATAATAATAGTCAGCAGCTGCAGTGCTCTGACGATCTGGCCCGCCCGATTGAGCGTACTCTTTGAGCGCCTGTTCGGCGGCCGTACCGGGCTTATCCTCGGCCCACGCCATTCCGGCAAGAGCCAACATGGTCGCCGTCAGTGCGGCAACTCGGGTGGTGGTGTGGGAAAGGTGACGTGAGCTCACAGTTTCGCCTCCAGTTCAGCGTAGTTGATGATTTGAATATCGGCCAACAGATAAAGTTTATAACGGTCAGAGTAGCGTCCGCGTTTGCCAAAGAGCCGTCCCACGAAGGGAATGTGCCCCAGAAACGGAATCGCTGTTGACGTTGATTGTTCAATATATCGACCAAAACCACCAACTAAAACCGTGCCGCCATCGGGCACTTTGATGTTGGTGGAAACGGAGCGGACGAGCACGTTCGGCAACTCAAGCGGGTTATCGCTGGTGCTCACCAAGCCAAGCCCGTTACCCAGAAGATCAAAACCAACCAGATTCACCCGGGTAGATTGAACGATTTCCGTCGTGGATGATTCCAATGACACCAACGCGGGGCGGAATTCCATCATCACATAAGCGCCATCAGAAGTAATCTCGGGCTTTACATCGAGCATCGCACCAACGCTCAGCATTCCAATATTCGGCTTCAGCGTTGAACCAATCGCTGCCGATCCCCCGGCTGACTCATAGTCGCTAATATAAGCGTACTGCTTACCCATGAAGGTATTCGCTCGCACGCCATGCATGGTCACCACTTCGGGCGCATCCAAAACATGCCCTTTTTGATTCCGTTCAACCGCACTCACGATGGCGGACGCTTGCGTGGAATTGATCAGCAATGCCTGCAAATTAAGGCCCGAGGACGCAATCGCCGATGCGCTGGAAAGCGATGACGTCTCTGGCAGCGTATTAATTAACGAACCTGAATGATCAAATTGATTGGTAATGCGATGATAGCCATTCATCGTCGGATCAACGCCGGCATGCGGAGAAGTACCAGGCGGCTGCAACGGGGTGGGACCGACTGCCGCTGGATTCCCAAGAACATCACTGCGCCAATCGACGCCGATTTCTTCCATGTATCCATCTTTGATCGTCACCCAGCGTGCCGTCACGCGCACAAGTTGCCGAGTCTGACGGGTCTGCGCTTTAATGAATTGCTGAATTAAGAGGTGTGTCGCGGTTGGCGCAGTCACCAACATCGTTGAACGATGAATGGTAATGGCGTTTGCTTCGTTTTCCCACAGCGTCGGATTTACTGATTTCTTAATGACATCGACTAAGTCCTCAGGCGAGAGTGCCGGAGCCGCTGTGGGTGGTGGTGCAAATAAATTACCGCCACCGCCACCGCCACCAGAGCGGTCGTAACCACTGTTAATGGAGTCACTGGACCACAATAATTTTCCTACCTGATCCTGCGCTACAAACAGCAATTCGCTGATATCGTAAGCAGATAAAATAGGCGCCGATTCCTGTTTACCGCCAATATAAATGGCCCCGCGCTCAACAGACCACGTCGTGCCAGCGAACTGACAGATCCACGACAAGGTATGTCTGAAGGTAATGTCGGAGGCCTTCATGGTCACCGCGACATCACCAGCAGCGGATACTGAGGGATCAATGATCACATTGATCCCGGCCTGCTTCGCGAGGGAATTCAATACCTCAATCGCGTTTTGCTCGACGAAATTATACGTGAGCCGAGTGGACAATGTATCATTGAGCGCCTCTTCCCAGGGCTCCAACGTCAATGGGGCATCAAACTTTCCGCCGCCCTTATGTCGGTCTTCCCAATCGTGGGGAAAAGATGGTTGGCCGTCAAATCCAACAGGAATCAACGAGCGCTCCATGCGTTCCTGGATTTCCCGAAGCAATTCGACCCGCTGATCCGCGATCGATAGATCACGCTGAGCATGTGATTTCGTGATCAAGCGCGAATACAGCGCTTCCGCTTTTTCATTACCAGGAAAGTCATCAATGAGCTTACGGCATGCTACGAGCGCCAATTCGTAAAACGCTTTGCGCTCCAAATCTTCAACCCGAGCAATGCGTTCAGCGAGGAGCGAGGTCGCACTCTTCGCCGTCATGCGGCGCCGTTCTTCTGCGGTCTGACGAGAAGTCATGCGCGCATCGCGCGCTGCTGCGTCTTTATTGATGAGAGCCTGCTCGCGATACACGGCCAGCAAAGTATCTATTTGCTGTACTTTATTACGAATACTTACTTGCTCCACATAAGGCAACAAACTCACTCGCGACTGAGCCAGCACAAGTACCGCATCTTCAAAATACTTATTCGCCACCAGGGATTCCGCACGGTCAATCTGAATATTAGCCTCTGCTAACGCGACTTGCTGACGAATATCACCATTTGCAGGCAATTGACTGCCGTTTGCAGCCACCATGTCACCATCTAAAGGAATTGGACGCCCGAGCGATTGGCTCTCCACGCTTGCCAAAGTCGATCGCGCAACCGCGTTTGCGGGATCACGCTGAAGGATGGAAAGCAATAATTCACGAGCCATCGCTAAGTCGCCAGCTTGGCGCGCCGCTTGCACTGTGACCAACAGCGCTTCGGTGACGGCAGACGAAGGCGCTCCGCTTAGGTTCGCCTCTTCGGCCAACGCATGAGGCATAGACAAAACGACACCCATCAAGGCTGGCGCGACGCCACCCCTGATCAGACCCGTTACCGAGGTTAGACCTCGGCTCAGGCGGCATCGTTCCCGTTCGTTCACCGCGACTTCTCTTTTTCGCCCAGATCCAAGATTTCGGCATTGAGCAAGAAAAAGATTCTTCGGTTTTGATCATAAACGCCGTTCTTACTGAACAGGCGGCCAAGGAATGGAATATGGCTGAGAAATGGAATGCCCGAATGAGTCTGCTGACGCAGCACCTTACTAAAACCACCGACCATCAAAGTGCCTTTATCAGGCATCATCACGGTCGAACGCAATTCACGCACTTCGACGTTTGGCAATTCAATCGGATAGTCGAATAGTCCAATCACGATAGGAGGAACACCTGCCGTCCGAAAGCCATTGAGAATTTCGACCTGGAAATCTACGGGCAACACCGAAGTCGGACGAATTTCCATGGTGATATATTTACGATCAGAACTCACCACTGGGCGAACATCCAAAATATTGCCAAAGTTCAGGGTCTCAATTTTGGGGTCAAAAGACGCGTTAACAATCTCATAGTCAGCAATATACGCACGCTGATGAATAAACGACGTGTTCGCACGCTGACCATTAAAACACGTCAACGACGGATGTTCAAGAATTTGAGAGTCCGTTTCCTGCTCGAATGCGGAAAACAACGCATTGATTTGATCTTTTCCAAAAAAGCTGAACGGATGATAAGCGAGGTCCATATTCAGGCCGCGCTGCACGCCGTTTTGCTGGGTCGAAGACGACCCGTTTGTTGGCAGCTGTTGGGTATAGGCACCATTATAAGATAACGTGTTATTCAATCGTGCGTATCCGTCAGCCTCACCGCCGCCAGGGGTAGGAACGCCATCAATAAGATTCACTTGCGGAGAACTACTCACCGCAGCATCCGATCCATCTCCACCGGTCTGATCGGTCAACTGAACGCCAATTTCTTCGAAGAAGCCTTTTTTTACATCCAAAATTTGAACACTGATGTTCACCTGCAAAGACTGCGTGTTGCGCATGCTGGCTAACAACGTCGTCAAAAGTGAATGAACCTCTGGCGTCTGGCTAACAAACAGCGTGGCCCCGCCACGCATATCGATACCCATGCCAGGGGTTTCCCACGAGTCCTTGGAGATATTGGCTTTGATAAAGTCAATCAACTCCTGCGGATCGCTGCCCGTCGCCGCAGCAGCATCAGCCTTGAAGAGAGAAAATTGGGCGCCGCCACCACCTGCGCCGCCGCTGCTAGCGCCAATCGCGAGTTCCTTGCCTGGGAAGTCTTGTACTGGAGACATCAAATCAGTGACATCGTACATCCGCAGCGCAATCGCTCCAACGATTGGCTGGGAACTGATCCAAATCGCTTCGTTCTGAAGCGCCATATGCAAGCTAGCGCCCTGCAAAATCCACTTCAGTGCCTCACCGAAGCGCATTCCGTCAACTTTGAGCTTCACTGGCGGCGCCGCCGTCACATCCGGAGCGAGGATAATGGTGGTGCCCGTTACTTGCCGCAAATAGACAACGGCTTCATCTAGCGACGTGTCCTCAAAGTTAAAGGTGACGCGCTGATTCAGACGTTCGTTCAACTGAGCGACCCACGGTTCAACCTTCGCCGAGCCGATCTCTTGTGGCTTGCGCCTGACGCGAATCTGCCAGTCCTCTGGGTAGACCAGTAGTTCATTCTGTGGAATCAGCGATTTATGCAGCTCTTCATGCACGCGGGACAGGAGATCCAGACGGGCGGGAACAATATGGCTGTCGAATTGGTTATGACCGGCTCCGCGAGATGCCAAGTAAAGACTACGTGCGTCTTCACGGCGGCGATCGAGTTCATAGGCATTCCATGCGTCAACTTCAGCACGCTTGTAATCCTTGCGCGAATACGACGCATTGGCGCGAGCAAGTAGCTCGTCGACCTTCGCGTCCAGGGCTGCAGACTGCGCATCAGACTGCTCGCGAGAGCGCTTATTCGCCTCTTCGAGCTGCTGAGCATCTCGTTTCACATGGGCTTCGCGCGCGCGATTGCGTGATTCAAGTTTCTTTGCGGCGACCTGAGTTGGGAGCGTGCCCCAATCGTATTGGTAAGGGAAACTGCGTAAGCCGACTTCGACTTTATCGTAATCGAGCTCAGCACCGGCGTAATTACCCGCCGCCATCTTTTTATCGCCACTTTCCATCAACGCGGCCAAACGCACGGCAATTTCTTGTGTTTTCACATTTTGTTGAGCCTGAGATAAGGTCGTCCCCACCTGCAGGCTGCTCTGACGCTGGCTCAACACCGCCAACACTTGCTCGCGCAACTGTTGGGACCCTGCATGTGAAGGGAAAATACGAATGGCTTCGTCTACAAGCTCATGTGCCTCGACGAATCGCGCATCCTGAAAGGCAGCACGTGCGGTAACGTACTTCGCCTCCGCATCGGCTTGCGCCTTCGAAAGATCTCCATTTTGGAACTCTTTCCAAAATGCGTCCTGTTCCGCCGTCAGCGGTGGAGCAGCCGGTGTTTTTCCTGCTTCGCCCGCTCCGAGCGGCAAAGCCAAAATCATAAGAACCGGGACGAGGGCGGTCAGCCGGGGACTGTTCATTGCAACTCCTTGGCTCGAAAGCGACAGCGATTACTGCAAGACGGAAAACATCCGGCCCTGACGTAGGTTTCACGGTCGACACAAGGTCTAGGTGATAACGGGGGTTTAGGATCGCAGCGGACGCTAGGGGCACCGGCCCAGGAAAAAACCCCTGCCCTTCGGCCAGTTCGTTTCGTGTCACTCACGGTGGGTCAGATTTCGTCCCGGTGAAGCACCCACAAGGCTCGGCGTGCGACGCACCGAAACATCATCGAAAGGAGCCCCATATCGACATCAACCCCGCCAGATTACGGCGGGGTTGATGGATGAACTCACCGACAAAGAAACTGATCAGGGAGTCGGGACGGGCTTCGATGGATTTGGGGCAGACCTGGGAGCAGGATTCGCATCCCTCGCTTCTTTCGTCGCGGCAGCGGCAGCAGCCTCAGCAGCGGCAGCAGCCTCAGCGGCAGCCTTCACGGCCGCTTCCCTTTCGGCGGCTTTTTCATCTGCCGCCGCTTCGGAACCCACTTTGGTAAACACTTTCACCTTGCTGTTGACGTGATCCCAATAAATGACCCGGCCATCTGGCATTTCATAGTAAATCGTATCGGTTTGAAGCAGAGGATCATTCTTGAGTTTAAACTCTACATCCAGAGGTCCCGTGCCGGGGTTATGCGGAATCGGCTCCTTAGGAATCAAATGATTCTGCTTAAAATTCGACGGATTTTTTCTGAATTCCGCGACTTCGTCATAAGAAAGACCGGGGAAGTCTGGGTAAAAGAACGATAAAGGCCTGTTGGGCTTGACCAATTTTTTTTCGCAGCGTGGCGCCTCCATCACCGAGCCCGTTTTAGCATTGGTTAATATGGCAACCTCGGTTTCGGTAAACTTGGGCCTAAACTTCAGGTCCTTCGCCTTGCCGCCATTGGGACGCGATTCCGCGTAAACCTCATAAAAAATAATCCGCTGAATTTTTTGTTTCACTTCTGTCAATACGTATTGAGTGGTAAAATCTTCTAGGACTGAGTCGCCAAGTTTCGCTCCTGGCACCGGGAACGGGTTAGGGATAGGCATTGGCTTTCCGAGGCCTTCGCCCGGAAGTAACTTAAAGCTCATGGGCTTATCAATCCATTTGCCCGTTTTTGCCCCAACTGCCCGTGGGTCACGTAAAAATTTACTGAGCAATATGGTCGCGCCAGATACGCCAGCATTCGCAGGATTTTGATTCGCTTTTTCGAACACGAAACGAATGCTGTCTTGTGCGAGAACCGAACCCTCGTCGCTATCAGCACTAGAATACAATCGCTCGCCCAGCTTCAGCTGAGCAGCAAAAGGCCCCTGCAGACTACCGTTCTGAAAAGCAGTAATAACTGTTTTTTCTGCGCTAACAACATCACCGATGGATTGATTCAACTTTACCCAGTCGACGGCCTGGTCAGCATAAACGCCGCGAACCACCAAAATGGTCTGCTGCTGATTTTCTGCCTTCTTCTGATCTAGTGGCAAACCGGTTGCCTTAGCAATAAGACGAGCACGGAAACTATGGCGCTGCCATGGCTCAACCGTTGGGATCGTTAGGGGATAAGAAGGAGTCGTTTCATTGTATGGCAACAAACCATTGGTCAGTCCTTTCGCCGCTAGCGGCTGCCAATCACCAGAACCAACTTTGATTTCCACCTGCATGCCGAGCCATTGAGCGTTATTATCTTCACGACCCGCCAGCTGCCACGTTTTATTGGCGACATCACTTATACGCACATCGGACGCATTGCTCTGCGACCCTGGCAAAGAGATCGTTACTTCGATGTTACCAATCGTGTCGACCACTGCTATTTTCGGAGCGTTCAGTTGATAAATGTAATACTGAGACGTTTGAACGTCGAGCGGGCCAACATCGGCAACTGCGCTCAACCAAGTGTAATATTTCGCTGATGGCAACGAATTCGACCAACGAGCAACCATACCATCGTAGTACGCTGAAGGCGCTTTCATTACTGGTGGCGTGGCCTCGCGACTGATCCGCTCTACATTCGCGACCATGTCAGTGATCGTTTCCATCGTAATGTTTTCGGGGCGAATCTCTGGGTTCATGAAAGTCCCATGCAGATAGTATCCACACGCGGCAACCGCCACGAATACGAGTGCCTTTTCGCCATGAGCCAGGAGAATATCTTGAGCACTCATTGGACAGCCCCTCCAACCACGGCTTCTGGCGTTACAGCGGAAAGCACACGACTAAAATCTATTACCACGATATTCAGCTTCAGGCTCATCGGCTCGTCGGCGACATTTTTTCGCATTCCGGCCGGCATTGAAGGACGAGCCGACAACGATCCTCCTGAAACAATAAAGATCGGAGCGCTAATAGCCTCAATTGCGGCCTGCGTCGCGATTAAGGCCGATACACCTCCTTCTAATGTCAACGTCAGTTCATACGCATCGGCAATCTCAGCAATCGTACCGCTCAATACCTTTGATGGTTCGCTCGATCGCTTCCATTCCACCCCCTTGAGATTGACCAAGCGACGGCTTTCTAGCTCTGTCTCTTTAGCATTTTTCACCACAGGATTTGCCAGCGAAACGGCCCCCGTCGCCATCAGCACTTCACTGATTTTTTCCATAATGCGAAACCGCACGGTCAGCTCGGGATGATCTTTCGCCTCGGTTGTTTTTTCGCCCTTGGTATGAAATCCAACCTGAGTGCGGATTTGTGCTCCGGTCTCAAAATCGAGGTCTTCTTTTTTCTCAACGACCAAAACTTTCGCTTTATGCAAAGCCACCATGGTACCCCTGGTCCGGCTTGTGTATTCCGTGTCCCAAGAGAAAAGACTGCCACTATCGGCGATTTTCTCATGCAGAATGGCGCTACGCGCCGACAAATCTTTTTTGATCAATGCCAGCTGCTTGCGGTAACTCTCAACATGTGGCTCCAACACGGATTTCCACTTCGGAGTCAGAAGGTAGTCCTCCGTCAGCCGCCTGATGTCTTCCAGATTTTCGGCATCGTACACCCCTGAAAGCCGATTATCAGCACGAGCCGACAGTTTTTCAAGTTTCTTAAACTCGGTGTCCAAATTTTGCTTCACGGTTTCCGGGGTTGCACCGGTCTCATCCTCGATCGGCCAAAAAGCAATGAGGCCAAGTTCGATAACCACGACCACCCCGGCAGCGATCCAAAAAGTATAAGGTTTAAGCTGTTTAGCGTCCACGGTAAGTTCCTCTCATTGGCCCGTAGCGGGGGCAGCGACGGCACTCGTATTGATGAAATGACATTCAAATGTCACCACCCGTACAGGTAACTTTCGTGACTCTTTTACCGCCTTGAAGGTACCGGTCGTGGCATCTGCCTGGGTATTATCAACCAACCAATACGCGTCATCGCGAGTTTCATCGTTTTTAATCTGAGCGTCAGCAAAAAGACGATCCGTAGGGTAAAAACCCTTCAAATAATCTGGCGCCGGCAATACCTTGAGCTTATCCACAATCTGCTGTGGCAACGATTTCAAGGCATCGCTGACGCGCGGGATGCGAACTTTGATACGAACCATGCGATCTGAATCCGTTGGCCGAAATGGACCATTTGCCTTCTCGTAGGGAAAGCTCGGCACTTCGATGCTCTCAATGTAAATCGCCTGTAATAGTGGCGGCCCACCCTTCTCTGGTGGGAGATCCTCAGGATTGATTAATCCCTTCTCTTTAATGAAGTCCTGCATTGTCCCCAATACACCCTCAAAAGCAGCATGAACGACCCCTTTGCGCCCATAACCCGAATATGACTTCAGTTCCGCCGCCACTGGCCCAACTTTATTTAATACCTCACGAGAATCCTTCGCCCCAACTTCGTTTAGGGCAAATTTTTTATTTATTTCATGCGACATTCCCGCGTTCGCCTTCATCACATTACCCACCACCGTAAAATTAACGGCGAAAGCCACTCCCAGTAAAACCACCAGCACTACCGCAGCCCAGCGCTTAGACTTGAGTACGCGCTCTAGTTGCTCCGTAGTTGATAACAGATTGACGTTCGCCTTGGCAATACCCGTGCCCTGAAGCCCAAGACCAATGGCAACGCCAAGAGACTGCAAGTCCCGCAGAAAATGCTCGCGGTCAATGCCGCCAGCGACCTGAATTTTATTCAAGTCTTCTAAGATATTGACCGTGTAACGCAGGCGCTCGGCAATGTACTCTGGCATATTGGGCAAACGAAACGTATTGCCCGAAATGACAATATTTTCGAGCTTTGCGCTCGTATTTTGCGACTTATAGAATCCCAGCGAGCGCTGCACTTCGCTAGTCAATTCATTGAGCGTACCTTCGAGTACTTTGAAGATTTTTTCGGCCTGGCGACTATCGCCAATCTGACGTTTGAGCGTCTCGGCTTCTTCAAAAGAAACACGAAACTTTTTCATAAAGACTTTGGTCACATCGTTGCCAGACAGTGCCAACGTCCGCATCCATAACGTTTCGCCCTGGTACAACACTAAGTCGGTGTTTTCAGCGCCAACATCCAAAATAATCACCGTCTCGTCATCAGGAAATTCCTGATCAAAACGGACAAAATTATAAAGTGCCAAGCTCGAAACCGACACTCCGACCAAATTGATACCAGCACGCTTACACTTGCGTACCAATTCATCGGTCAGCTCTCGCTTCGCCGCGAAAAGAGCAACGTCATTGGAGACGCCATCCGGATTAGGTGATAGATGGTAACCCCATTCAACCTCATCGAAGTTACCTGGGATTTGCTGGCGAGCCTCAAGCTCGACCATCTTGTCGACCTTCTTCGGATTCAGGACCGGGATATTGATCGTACGCGAAAAAATCTGTCGGCCCGAAAGAGATGCAATTACCGGGATGCCGCCAAATTCTTCGTGCTGAGCCAACAGCTGAAGCGCCTTCACCACCGCCTCGTCGCGATCACCTTCCTCGCTCACCACGATAGGCTCGATGGCATACCCCATCACTGAAACGGCATTGCCATTTCGAGCAATTTTGGCCGCCTTGATACTGGAATGCCCGATATCGAGACCCCAGACGATCGGATATTTTTCCATAAGCTGCTTTCAGACAATGGATTGAAGACCGGAAATTGAAGTGGGCTGACTATAGTGAAGCGCCATGGCCGGGTCAAAGGCGCCTACAAGTTGGCTTTTTTCGGTGTGTGAGAGCCAGTCCGTCAACACAATCGTCACAGGTCAACCATTTCACTTCCTACGATTTATTACCCGCCTTTCGCCACCGAATTCCAAGGCTTTCGCCCAGCAAATGTGACGATACATATTCTTCGCCCTGAAATTTACAGGGACCTGTGGCAGAGCGGTTGAATGCACCGGTTTTGAAAACCGGCAGACCCGAAAGGGTCTCGTGAGTTCGAATCTCACCGGGTCCGATTATTTGAAAAATGGTACAAATCCCCTTATTTATTTGAACGCCCACACCAAGAACGGCAACGCCAAAACCGCCACGCCGTTTAGGCCATCCAAGCCATGGGACGATCTCATCGCCGCCATTTTTCTACGCCGCTGATCGCTGTGTCAGCAGAGTCACTCTTTTGATAATAGGCGAGAAGCCCGCAGTCGATGACACATGCACCAAGAGCCACTCACTCCGGAAGAAAGTGGGCAACTACGCTTTTCGGGACAATTGCATAGACGCTTCCATCTGCGCTCTTTTTTCACTCGCCGCCTTTTCTCAGTCGCCAGTCGCTTCGCCGCTGTCAGTAGACGATTTCGTTCGGGACTTTTTTTTCGAATTGAATTCATGGTTAAAAAACTCACCCCGCGTTTATTCAACGCGGGGTGAGTGTTTAAAAAATCCAGGCAACGACCTACTTTCGCCTTTCGACTATCATCGGCCCTGGCAGGCTTAACGGCCGTGTTCGGAATGGGAACGGGTGTGACTCTGCCGGTATAA
>JANMYZ010000182.1:0-5021 GCA_031382605.1 Planctomycetota bacterium
TCAATCTCATTGGACAGCCAAAGAAGAAAACATCGAACAGGAGACGCGGAGACGCAGAGATCGGAGGAGGGGAAGATGCTTGCCGGAGAGAATAAGCCTTTCCCTCCTCTTACCTCCGCGTCTCCGCGTCTCCTGTTCGATTTTTTCCCCACTGTGATGAGCCCCAAGGACGGAGAAAAGACCCGCGCTGAACGACGCAGAGCCGTATTTTTGGACAACTTTTCAGAGATTTTAGCTCAGGAATATAGCGGTTATCTCCACCATCTGTCGTTCCAGATCATGGCAGATGGGGGCAAGGTCGCTGGGCGTAAGGCCGAGAATTTCCCATGCGGGCGGATCAAGTGGAGGGATCACCGGTTCGCCACCGCTGCCGAAGGCCAGGGCTTCGACCATGATGTCGGCAAGGTGAACGGTGGCGCAGTCGTGGACGTACTTGGTGGTCGTCAGCAAATGGTGGTGATACGATGCGGCTTCAACCATGGCTGGTGGCAGACGCCAGTGTTCGATCACCATGCCGCCCAGTTCGGCGTGGTCGAAGCCGAGTTCACGCAGTTCGATGACCGACAGCGGTTGGGCGCTGCTGGCGGCGCTTTGGAGATTGGCGGAAACTTTCTCGGGCATTTGCTGCGCCATCACCACCAGGCCAATGTCGTGCAACATACCAGCAACAAAATGCCGTTCGGTCTGGCGTTCGCCGCGTTTCGCGGCGATCAGTCGGGTGGCTGTGCCCACGGCTAAAGAATGCTCCCAGAATTTTTTCCCATCGAGTATTTGGTTGGGAATGTTTTTAAATAGATCGAGCACCGCGGTGGCCAGCGCAAGGTCGCGTAATTGGCGCGTGCCGATGAGCGAAACGGCCTGAGTGATGGTGTCGACGCGTGCGGCTAGGCCATAGAAGCTGCTGTTGGAAAGCCTCAGAATACGCGTCACTAAGCCTTGATCGGTGCTGATGGCTTCGGCCATTTGCGCGGTGGTGCTTTGCGGATTCGACACCAAATCGTTGATGCGCTGGAAGGTCAACGGCAGCGAGGGCACTTGTTGAGCGAGCTTTGCTAAATCGCGCGCGGAATTGGCGTGATCAACCGGCATGACTGGCTCCTGCAGGTTTGGTCGCTGCGATTTGAATGCAGCGCAGCAAAGCAAGTCGGTAGATTTCTTTCATCGCGGGATGCTTCAGGTCGGTGCACACAAAACGTGGCCGCAAGTCACGATCCATCGCCATGACCAGCTTGGTATCCACCGGCACACGTTGATCGTCTGCCACGGTGATCGACAGCGAGCGCACGCCACGGCTGTTCAGCAAAGCGAGATGAGCGGCCGTTATGGTAGTGCCAGTGGCTAACAAGACTTGGTCGTTGGCGCTGGCTGGTTCGCCAAGAACCATTCCGGGTTTGACCATGGCAAGAGCGATAATGCGGTTCATAGCGTGATTTATTTCTGTGGTTCTAGGGCTAACAACACGCGGTTCCATTCGTGGTCGATGTCACCAAGCATTTGCACCGCACTGGCGAGGTCGTTGACGCGCGCGCATTGTTCGACTTTGCCCAGGACCAGGCCAAGCGACTGCATGCCCAGCGTGAGGCATGAGCCTTTAAGCGCGTGTGATTTATGCGCGGCACCGTCATTGTCTTCGCTGATGACGCAGGCGACCAGCGCAGCGAAACGTTCGGCGAATTCATCACTGAAGCGCTGAGTTAGCTCATCGAACAGATTGATGCCAGCGACGGTGCCGGGCATATCGCAAAGCATATCGCGCGCCGTTTTGTCGATCACCACGGAGGCGGTGGACGCTGGCTCTGCCGCAGGTGAGGTTTCCATCACAGATGCTGGAGAAGCTGTTTTTTCAGGGTTTCCCGCTTCTTCAGGAGTCGATTCGATCACGGTCAGGTATTTATCGAGCAACGACCGCAGCTCCCCATCGCGCAGTGGCTTGGTCAAAAAATCATCCATGCCTGCGGCTAAGCAACGATCACGGTCCTCGCGAAAAGCGTTCGCCGTCAGCGCGATGATTGGCACATGTACCGGCAGATGTTTGCCCTGGCTGGCTTCGCGCCGTCGCCATTCGCTGGTCGCCATCCAACCGTCCATCACCGGCATTTGGCAGTCCATCAACACCAGATCGACGGGCTCACCGGTCATCATCTCCAAAGCTTCTTGGCCATCGGTGGCTTCGCTGACCGTGAGGCCCAATTGACCGAGCATAACCTGCGCCAAGCGGCGATTGATCGGATGATCATCGACCACCAATACTTTTCCGGCAAAGCGGGTGCCCAGCGATTTTTTCGTGTTGGTCGAGACGGTCGAGACGGGCGATGATGATGAAATCGACGTTAAACTCGGCAGGGGAACATTGCCGTTGAGCGCGTCGACGCAGGCGCCCAGCAAACGATCGGGACGAATAGGATGGGCGATCACCACGACACCCGCCGGTGCATGGCGGTCTTGCGGCGGGGTCATCAGCACCAACGGCACGCCGGGCCAGCGTTCTTGGATCACCAGGCAAACATCTTGTTGGCCAAGGCCTGGAAGTCGGCGATCGACCACCACCAACGCTGGGGGCGCGTCCTGCAATGCGCGTGTAAGCGCGTTTCCATCGCTCACGGTGATTGCTGCTGACAAGACTTCGCCGCTCCAGTGCGTGATTGTCTGAATCAGCGATGGACTGAGATAGTCGCTGGCAGCAATCAGTACGCGTGCGGAGGTGGGCAACGGTAACATCGGCGCGTTGCTGACGCCATCGGGTTGGAGCGCAATGGTGAACGTAAATACCGATCCACGTCCAGGAACACTGGTGACAGAAATAGTGCCGTGCATCAATTCGACCAAGCGTTTGCAGATCGCCAGGCCCAAACCGGTGCCGCCGTATTTTCGCGTGGTCGAACTTTCGGCTTGTGAGAAAGCTTGAAACATGCGCCCGCAGGCGTCAGCGGTCATGCCGATGCCGGTGTCTTCCACGGCGACGGTCAAACGCAGAACGTCGCCGTCCATGGCTGTCGTGGCGCGCACGGTAATGGCGCCTTTTTCGGTGAATTTCACCGCATTTGACACCAGATTGGTCAAGACTTGACGTATGCGTCCAGGGTCACCAATGACGCTGTCCGGCAGCGCAGGATCGAGGGCCAAGACCAAGTCGACGCCTTTTTCTAATACTTTCCCGGCTAACAAAGTTGCCGCGTCGCACAGTACCGTGTTGGGACGAAATGGTAATTGCTCGAATTCAACTTTCCCGGCTTCGATTTTGCTGAAGTCGAGAATGTCGTTGAGCAAAAGTAATAAATTGTCGGCGCTCGAACTGATGATGTCGGCATATTCTTGCTGCTCACGATTGAGCGTGGTGCGTCCAAGCAGGCCAGCCATGCCAATCACGCCATTCAGCGGCGTGCGAATTTCGTGGCTCATCACGGCAAGAAAAGACGCCTTTGCCTCGGCGGCGCCCATGGCTTCATTTCGGGTCTTTTGCAGACGATTGCGTAATTGGTTGACTTGCTGCGCTAATTCAGCGATTTCGTCCTGTCCATCGACCTGAATCACGGATTGCGCCTGATCGCCAGCAGCGGCCTGCAACGCCAGCGAGCGCACGCGTCGAGTAATGAGATGGTCGAGCAACCAGATGGCACCAAAGCCAGTCAGCACCAATGCCAAAATGGTCGTCGCGCTCTGCCACCACAACGTGGTGATTCCGGCTTGCCAAGTGCGGCGTGGCAAAACCACCTGCCCGCACAGCAGCGGTTTATCAAGGCCGTCGTTGAGCACGGTCATTCCCGCGATGTTTCCCGCGCTTTGGATTCCACGATTGCCGCCCGCAAGTTGCGCCAGGGCCTCTGCTGGCGCGTCGCTTTGCCGCCATAAATGAACCTGCGATTGGAGGCGTTCAGCTAAATTGTCCAAGCGTTCAGTGGTCAGGTCGCGCACCCAAATTAATGTTCCCACTGCTGGCCCGCTGCCATCGCCATGCAGCACTGGGCGCGCTGCGAAGAGAACCAAGCCGTTATCCAGGCCGAATAAACCCGCCACCACGGTGTCTGTGGTACCGTCATTCGGGCGTAAGGCTGGAGTGTCAGTGATGAGCTGAAACAGTGCCGCACTGCGAGCTGCGCCGCCATCGCCAGGAATGGCTTCGCGATGTACGATTTTCCCTTGCGGATCGAGAAAGAGCATCAGTTCAAGCGCGTTGCCCGACATGGCTGACGTGGTGATTTGATCGGCGGCAAAGGTCGGATTGGTCCCACTGAGAAATTTCCAGGCATCGTCCCACGCCGACCAATCACTGACCTTCGCCGCCAGATCAGCGGTTTCTTTATTCAAAATGGAGCGCAGTCGGTCCACTTGATCGGCAACTTCCGTATCTTCGAGCTGGCGAAAACGTTGCGTCGCCAACACGCCATTAATGCTCACCAACAACGTCGCCAGGACGGTGAAGGAGATGACAATGGTGACGATGACCTGAGTACGCAGACGCATAGTCCGTCATGATAACCTAGGAATGTGCGTCGGTCTTGGGGCAGTTTGTGGAAGTTGTGATCATGCACGGGGAATTGCGAGGCTTACGGCAAAGAATGAGGCTAAAAACCGCAGTAGGAATTCAAACTTCCACCGCAAAGCCGCTAAGACGCAAAGGAAAACAGAGGAAAACGGAGATCAAAAGTAAAACCTGAGTGATCAATGGATTCACCAAACGGGTGAATCTTGTTTTTGCTATAAGTCCTTTGCGCTCTTGGGGGCTTTGCGGTAAAATGGTTCTCTACTGCGTTTTTTAGAATGAACTTAAACCCAGCGATAGAAGGCCTGAGTCCCTCTTGGTGGTCGTCCTGATCGTCGTTTGCAAAAGCTCCCAACGGGGGCGACGTAAGGCCAGCCCGGCGCTTCAGCGCCGGGAACCAACGGAAAAATGCATCAAAAGCCCCCAACGGGGGCGACGCTTCGCCCAACGTGAAATGTCTTCCCATCAAAACTCATTGTTTTTTATTTCGCCGCCCAATTCCCTATCTAAGTGAAGCGGTCCTTGGGAAAGGACGTGATTC
>JANMYZ010000185.1:0-4061 GCA_031382605.1 Planctomycetota bacterium
CATGCTCCTTGTTTCTTCATTGTAGATACATCCGTAAGACGACAAGGGGCCCCTCGTCCTCCCGCAGCTGCCCAGGAACGAGCTGAACATGAAATGCCCCTGATGGTCGCTCTTTGAAACAAAAAACCCCCAGCCGAACTGGCTGGGGGTTTTTCGTTGGAGATCACACAAAGGTTGTGTGTCTACATTTTGCGTCGTTCTTCATTTCGTCGTTCTATCACACCCCGTCGTTCGAAAGGATCGCCTTGAGCTGTCCGATTAATACGGGCAAATGTTCGACGATGACGCGATGGACTACGGCGTAATCGACGCGTCCGTAATCGTGAACCAAGCGATGCCGCATTCCTGTGATCAATGGCCAGGGAATCGCCGTGCGAGAGGTCTTAATCGTGTCAGATAGCTTCCAGCCAGCCTCGCCAAGAACCTCGACACATCGACTCACCGCCAAGAATGTGCGTCGGTCAGTCTGAAGTTGGGCAGGGTCTAAAGAACCGAGAAGTTGAATCGCCTCTCTGCGTAATCGACCATGTCGCGTAGCCGTCCGATATCTACCGGATCAAGCGGCATAGAGCGTTTCGGTATTGGTCAGGATATTTTTCCGAAAATAGGGATTACGATCGCTCTCTACCGTCGCCCGAGTTAACAAATCAACTCGGCGACCGACCACTTCGGCAAATTCCTCAGCCATTCCGAAAAAGTCCAAGCCTGGCGTATATCCTGGCGCGAAGGTCACCAGCAAATCAACGTCACTGTCTGGGCGAGCGGTGCCCCTGGCACGGGAGCCAAATAGCTCCAAACAGACAATGCGGTGACGACGACACAGCGTGGCAAGGCGTTCACGATCAATGACAAGGTCGAGTGGCATGTCTGGACCCTACTCGCTCAGGCCTGTGGGTGAATAGGAATCCTGCAGACCAGCAATGGCAGCCCCAGAACAGCACACCGCCATCTCCGGCATCGCCTCCTCATCGTCCTCCCGCAGCTGCCCAGGAACGAGCCGAAGGGAAATGCCCCCGATGGTCGCTCTTGAAACAAAAAAAACCCCAGCCGAAATGGCTGGGGTTTTTGTTGGGGATCACACGAAGGTTGTGTGTCTACATTTAGTCCACGCCAATTTCTTTTTCGGCTCAGGAACCAATGGCAACGGTTTTGTGTTTGCGCGAGAATACGGCGCGCACTTCCAAGCGACCGCCGAGCGCTTCGATGTAGCGGCGGATGTTGCTGATCTTCACGTCGGGTCGGTTTTCTAAACGCGACAAGGTTGCCTGCGTCACACCCATGCGTTCGGCGACTTCTTCTTGAGTGAGACCCGCGACTTCGCGCGCTTGTTGGAGGCCAAGAGCAGCGATCTTGCGGCGCGCACCTTCGGCGATGGCGGTGCGTTCGCCAGCAGGGAGCTTCTTGATGTAGTTGGCGAGAGTTTTCATGGTTATGCTCCTGATCGTTTGATCGTCTTGTTTTCTTTGGCGATACGGACGAGATGGCGGTCGAAAATAGCGTCGGCGAGTTTGATCAGCGCCTTATAGGAGCGCGTCTGATCCTGACCAACTTTGTCGCCACCGATCAGCAGCAGCGCGTGCTGCTTCGGGTCGAAAGCGAACAATGTGCGGTACTGATGGCCCGCGAAGCGCGAGCGGAGTTCCTTCATGTTCGCGTGTTTGGAACCCTTTATATGGTCCACCTGCGGGCGACCGAGTTGCGGACCCGCCACTTCCACCAGGTGCGCGTCCTGAAGGATCGCAATGCGGTCGATCGCTGGCAAACCGTCAAGCCATGCCTCGCATTCGGACGAGAGAAAGACACTCCAGGTCATCTTGTGGACCATACACTCTAGTGAATAGAGGCAATCGTTGTTTATGCGCGTTGATCGGGACTCACCCCGAACGTGAAGTGCCCCCGATGATCGCTCTTGAAACAAAAAAACCGGCCGAAATGGCTGGGGGTTTTTCGTCCTTTACGGAGAAAAAACGATCTTCATCCCTTACGGAGAAAAAACGATCTTCATAGGCGGCGATTAAATCGCTAAGGCCTGAACGTTCGTCAGCTTCCAATGAACCGTCAGCCGCATCGATGATGACATCGAGTCGTTTCAATGCCGTTTCGAGATCTCCCTTTGTTCTGATAATGGGCAATGCGATGAGCGTGGTCATGATTAAATCTCCGCTGCGTTGATTTTCTGGTAGTGGGACTGTGTGTCTACATTTTTAAGAAAGACCTAAGAAGCACTTCTTGACGTTGTTGGACAGCATATATATCAGAGTTATGCATCGCACGACGCTCATGCTTCCCGAAGATTTACAGCGTCGCGCAACCAAGGTTGCGCGGCAACGTGGGATGTCGCTGGGTGAATTGATTCGCCAATGCCTCGTCCGCGAGGCCGCCCTCAGCTCAACAGACGCGAAAACTGACCCCTTCTGGAGCGAACCAGAGACCTTCCGTAGCGGTCAACACGATCTGTCCACCCGCCACGATGACGAGTTGTATGGTCCGCTCCGCAAGCGTTGAGCCACTGTTCATCGACACTGGCGCGTTCATCGCACGTTACGACCAAGACGACCAATTTCACGGCCAAGCGCTGGACGCCTGGGCGCGCCTGACCCCATCAGTAAGCCGTTGGCGTTTAGTGACCAGCGGCGGCGTCCTTGCCGAAACGTTCACCCTTCTGGGACGACGAACGTCGTTTCCCTACGCCGCCCGAATTGCCAAGCAGATCATCGACAGCCCGTCATTCACCCTGTGTTGGTGTGACGGAAACATCACCAGTGCCGCATTGAGTTGGTTTGCCAAATTCGCCGACCAATCCGTCAGCTGGGTCGACTGCGAAAGTTTTTCCCACATGAAGGCGCTACGCATCACCCAAGCGTTCACCTTTGATCGGCATTTTGATGACGCAGGATTTAGCCGCTGGGTGGGATGAATTCTTCCTCCTTTGTTGGCACCGCCAGCGAAGTAGAGCATGTTTCCTGTACGACGATCAACGCCGGGCGCGAGGTGCGGATGTGGACGGGCGACGGGCTTTGCCATTCGCCTGCTTATTACCCGCGTGCGTCCGCATATAGGAGCGTAGTGCTCGCAGCAGGGCTGGTGTCCCGCCATGCTCGCGGAACCAACGCGCCGTCCGTTCGGGAATCGGAAAAGAATCGTGGTCTGCGCAGCGAACCATATTGGGCACATCGTGGCCAAGATCAGGCGCGTCATCGGTGACGACCGGACGGCGTCGGGCTGCACGCGCCCAACGGGCGCGATCAATCGCCGTTGGTGGCGGCAATGGCGAGAGCTTGCCACGCAAGCGAGCCAAAGGACTAACAGGGGCGGTGGTGGCGGTAGGCATAGCGACGTTTCTCGGTGGCTGTGGCATGACGGACCGAGATGATGCGCAGTCGGTCGCCACGCTCGGTCCAGGTGACATGAAGCAAGATATGCCGTTGATCGGGAATGGAACCGATGGTATTCCATCGATCCTCGCCGTAATCGTGACGCTGATCCATCCAGGTCATCAAGCCCAACGAATCCTGAATCAGCACACGATATCCGTCGTCGAAATCATATCCGTGCCGACGCAGGTTCTCGTCTTCCTTTACCGGATCACGCTCATAGAGCCTGCTACTCATAGACTGAGATGTTCTGGTGTGGGAATCTACGCGCTAGCCATCTTCGCCGAAGGAAATGCCGCATGCATTCGACACAGCGCCAACCCCTTCGCAGGGACGAATCGCCTTTCAGGTCGGTCGTCCAACGTACGTGAAATGCCAGGAAACGGCGTTGCCCAACGACGGAGACGCTTCGCCGAACGTGAAATACCGCCGATGATCGCTCTTGAAACAAAAAACCCCCAGCCGAAATGGCTGGGGGTTTTTTTCGTTGGAGATCACACAAAGGCTGCGTGTCCACACTTGTGTGCCATTCCCCTTTTAAAATAAAAGCGGGTGTCCTTTATTAGACAGAAAAGCGGGTGTCCTTTATTGGAAAGAAAAGCGGGTGTCCTTTATTGGCTATTGGCGATGGCGCATGCTAGGCGAAAAGCGAACGAAGCGGTGGCGAGCGGCGGGTAGGGGGATGAA
>JANMYZ010000204.1:0-3295 GCA_031382605.1 Planctomycetota bacterium
CTGTGGTGGCAGCAACGGCAGACCCGTCGGTCTTTTTGCTTTCCACCGGTGGCACTTCGGCTTCAACCAGATTCCAAGACAGCACCATGCGGCCACTCGCCTCCACCGACGGCGTCGACCCCGCAACCCAGCGGAGAAGGCCCCACGGCCGAGGCGCAGAGGCGGCTTCAATCCACTTGCCATCAGCTACCTGGATCGCGATCCGGCAGGCCACTGGTTCAGCCAATACACACCCAAACGTGCGACGAGCTTGCGGACTTTCGTGCAAATCGAGGGTCTCCTTGCCGATCGCCACCAAAGCCTGAAACACACCCGTACGTTGACGCACTTCAGCAGTAAATGTTAAGTGCGGAACATCATTTTGCGCTGCCGCTTTATCCGAAAAATCCGCAAACAGCGCGTCGCGAACCGCCTTGCTGGCAGTCAGCGTTTTACGGTACTGATCATTCAAACGGATGATGGGCTTGCCGGCGATCGCAATCTCGGCAGCCGCGTTCAGGATTCGTTCGGTCTCCCACAGAGCGCCCGAGGTGGGCGCAAACAACGCCGCGACGGCTTTCACGTCGACATCATCGGTCGACAGCGCAAAGGGGAAACGCCCAGCCACATCGTGCGTAAAGCGTGCACGCACCTGCTCATCCCAAAAACGCTCCGCATCATTTGCCAACAAGGTGCACAGATGAGTCTGTGCGTCATCGCGCAATTGCGCGAACAAGCGCGCCGCAGCAGCGCGGAAAACCTCATCAGGAATATCGCCCAAAGCCGCCGCGATGTCGCGTTCTGTAGAGGCAAACGCTTCAGCCAAGTGCTTGAGTCCGGCACTGCGTGCAATGCGTGGTCCGGGTTCCGCATCAATCGCTGGCGTATAAGCCGCCGCCAAACCTGCCAACGCTTTGCCACAGCGTTCAATCCAATCTTCGTTCACCTGAGCTGCGCCTTGCAGGCTGACGAGTTTCTGACCACGCCACGCCGCGCGCAGCGTGCGCAATAAAGATGACTGCGGCGACGACAAACTCACCAAGCGCGTGCCTGCCGCCTGCGCATCGCTTGCTGGTGGCACTGACGTGGCGCTTAATACTTCACGCCAGCGTGCAGGAAATTCGGACAACGGTGCTTTTTGTAACCGCGCTGCCAGTTCAGTCGGGTTGACCGCGATGAGCAATCCCGTCGCCGTCGCTGGAGCTTCGAGCATCAAATCACGTTCAAAAGACAAGCGTGCAGCCTGCACCATGCTGCGGAAATGGGCGGTGAACGCCGGACGCGTTTCATCCTCAGGAAAAGCCGCTAAGGCTGCATCTACCGCAAGCGCGTAGGCAGAAAAGCCAGCCACCGCTTTGTCCAATTCCACGCCGTTAGCGAAACGCGAACCGACCGGACAAGCCGCCACATAATTGGACAGCGCGACATGGAGATTATTCACCGCCACCAAAGCGCGATCCAACCATTCGATTCTCTTTGCTTCGGTCTTCTCCACTTCCGCATCGGAAACTGTGGTGGCGGCAATGACCAGTTCTCCTGGCCCACCGGTGCGCAGACTTTGCTGACGCATCCAGGCCACCACCAATTCGCGGTACAGCGAACCAACATTGCTGAGTTCACCAAGGCGCACGATCACTTCATCAAGTGCTTGCGGCATGACCACGCGGGTACCGCTGATCAATTCGCGCCACTGACGACGATACTCTTCGGAAAACTGAGTGCGCAGACGTTTGGTCACCACTTGCGCGTCCATCTCAATACGAAGTTCAGCGAGACGGCGGGTCAAGGTGGTCGCACGCTCATCGATCACTCCCGCAATCAAACCATCCCAGGCGGCCTGAGTAAAAATGCCGGACAGCGGTCGTTCGAGACTAAAAAGATCGTTGCGACGTTTAGGCAGCAACATCGCCATATCCACTGCCGGGAAAAGATCGGTTCCGGTGTTGGCGATTTCAATACCTGTAAGCGGAATCCACAGCGCATCGCGCAACTCGCGATTGGTTCGCTCAATCACTGCCGCATCGGCTGTGGCGGCCCAATCTTTGACCGAAAAATTCTTCATGGCGTGCTGCAGATGCCGATCAGCGACGGTGGCCTCAACCTGATTTTTACCACCCTTGCTCGTGACCGAACTGAGTACGCGCTGCACCGCTTCGCTGTGCAACGGAATGCGCCCACACAGCATCAGATACACGCGATAACGCTGCTCGATCGCTTCACAGTTCGCCAACGTCCGTTGATGTGACGCCATCATGCTGATCAATTCTGCGGACAAGTTACGCGCATAACTCGCGATCGACGGACGCGCAAAACGCTTCAAATACGCATCGCGCACCTGCTGCGAAAGATTACCGCCGGACCACAGAAATGGCCGGAGTACCCACGGAATTCCTTCGGCAGATTCGTAACGCTCAAGTTGTTTGAATAAGTCATCGGCAGCCGCAGCGCTCTCAAGCGTGCCTAGTCTTGCCGTCGCAATTCGCTTGCCCTCAGCCACCAAACCATTGAGGACTTTTTCCGTCTGCTGAAAGCCATGATACACATACAAACTTTGGACCGTCACAGCGATTAAAACCACTGCCGCCAACACGGTACACACCACGCGATGACGCCGTACGGCACGAGCGCTCGCCCGCGCCAACCCATGGTCAGCGGGAATCACCTGCGAAAATGGGCCATTTAAGAAATACGGCCGTTGCTCGGCGACCTGCATCGCTGGCAATGCGGCTTCGCTCAAACCAATCGACGCCAGCACGCGATCCATCGGTGCACCGCCTTGCGCTGCACTGGTAAAGTAGAAACCGCGCAGGCGGCCACTTTCTTGGAATGGATTCGGACGCGACAGCGCGGCGATGTAATGACCGACGCGACGTTGCATCAAGGCAAACTGAATCGGGAACAACAGCGCGTTACGTTGCTGATCGCCAGCAATGTCCGTGGTGGAATTGGTATTCGCGCTGGCTGCCAGCGAACTCGCCGCCAAGGCTTCGATGCGGCGCAGATCCAGTGTCTGATAAAGGCGGTGGAATTCTTCCTCAACGCGGGCCTGTAAGCCTTGTGGATCTGACTGATTCCAGTCGAAGGTGCAGCCCCATACTTGGCCACGCTCTTCTTGCGGCAGGTGCGAAAAGAAGTCGACAAATCCATGCAGCCGGTCGCATTGGCTGAACATCAAATAGACCGGAAACACCATGCCCAAGTGATCGGCCAATTCATCAAGACGATCACGCAGCGACTGAACGTGATCATTGATGCGATCATCTTCCATCGCCAATAAACTCGCGATCGACACCACCAAGACCACACCATCCACCGG
>JANMYZ010000021.1:0-3328 GCA_031382605.1 Planctomycetota bacterium
AGCGATGGATATTTTCATCGCTCGCAAATCGAAACCGCGAATGGCGTCGTGCGCAATATCGATGGTGCGATTTATCGCTATGAACCGCGCACTTTCACGTTTGAACGTTACGCGGCATATAACTTTGCCAATCCGCATGGCCGCGTGTTTGATCGCTGGGGTAATGACTTCATTACCGATGCGACCGGAAATAATAACTACTTTGGTCCAGCGATCAGTACGCATATCGATGGCATCGGAAGCAAACAGGATGGCATCAAAAACTTCTGGCCCAATCCGTCGCGTCCATGTCCTGGAACCGCGATTCTTTCCAGCGAAGCGTGGCCAGAAGAATACCAAGGCAGTTTCCTTAATCTGAACGTCATCAGTTTCCAGGGTGTTTATCGGGCGAAAATAACCGAAGACGGCGCTGGATTGAAAGGCACATCGGTTGAACATCTGCTGCAATCGAGTGATCCGAATTGCCGCCCGGTTTATCTGAATGTCGGACCTGATGGCGCGCTGTACTTAGCTGACTGGGCGCAGTCGATCATCGGGCATATGCAACACCACCTGCGCGATCCCGTGCGTGATCACCGCCACGGTCGTATTTTTCGCATGACCTATGAAGGAAAAACGGTGAAAGCACCGGTGATTTTCGCTCAGCCGATCGAAGCGCTGTTGGAGCTCTTGAAGTCACCGACCGATAATACTCGCGAACGTGCGAAAATTGAACTCGGCGATCGTGATACCGCCAAGGTGATGGCTGCGGTGGATAAATGGGTGGCAGCGCTGGATCCGAAAGACGCAGAATACCAGCACCACCTCACCGAAGCGTTGTGGGTCAAGCAATGGCACAACGTGGTCGACGTTGCGATGATCAAGAAGCAACTCCGTTCACCGGATCCGCGCGCGCGGACAGCGGCGACTCGCGTGTTATGTTATCAGCGTGATCGCGTTCCTGAAGTGCTGGCTTTACTGAAAGTGCAGGCAGCGGATGAAAATTCACGCGTGCGCCTTGAGGCCGTGCGTGCGTGTAGCTACTTCCAAAATTGGGAAGCCGCAGATGTGGCGTTGACTGCTTTGAAGCAGCCAACCGAATACTATCTCGATTACGTATTGAAGGCCACGTTGCGGCAACTGGACCGTTGGTGGAAACCAGCAATCACCGAGGGCAAGCCGTTGGCAGCCGGTAATCCAGCTGGCCTCGCATACATTTTGGGCAGCGTGCCGACCAATGGTCTTGCTAGCTTGCCGCCGAGCGAAGGCGTATTTCAGGCGATGTTTGCCCGCGCTGATGCACCCATCGCTTTACGTCAGACCGGACTAGCTGGAATCGCCAAGCAACGTGGCATAACGCCATTTGCCGCGTTATTAGAATTGCTGCAGCCATTGCTCGCTCAGGGCGGCAAACCGCTCGACGACGCTGGCGTCATGCTGGTACAACAACCAGCACAAGAATTGGCCAAGAGTCGCGGTGAAATCACCAAACTTCTGGGAGCAAATGTTCCTCTGAATGTACGGCGTGCCGCAATCGCCGCATTGATGACCGCCGATGGTTCTATCGACGCGCAGTGGAATGCCGCAGGCAATGAGCCCGCAGCAGTGACCGATCGCTTGGCGGCGATGGCTTTGTTGACCGATGCAAAACTTCGCACGGCCGCAGCGGCTAAAGTTCTTCCGATGCTTGGAGAATTACCTGCTGACTTGGCTAAAAATCTGAATGCTAACAAAGCCGCACCAGCGCGCTTCGTGCGAGTGCAGTTGCCAGGGCACGGAATTTTAAGTCTTGCCGAAGTCGAAGTCATGAGTGCCGGCGCCAACATCGCCCGTAGGGGCACCGCTAAACAATCAAGCACGGTACATGAAGGCTCCGCCCAACGTGCGCTTGATGGCAATACCAATGGCGATTGGGGCGTGGGGAGCACCACGCATTCGAACGAAGAAGATCGACCATGGTGGGAAGTCGATCTCGGTTCTGATCAAATCGTCCAATCGGTGACGATATGGAACCGCACGGGCGACAATGGTCTGCGCAATCGTTTAGATAAATACTCGGTCATCACGCTTGATAAAAATCGTCAAGAAATCGTACGCAGCGATGGCAATCCCGCGCCAGCGGTTTCGGCAACGGTGACGTTGGTGAAAGATGCTGCTGGCGATTTACGACGTGCCGCTATTACCGCCGCTTTGGCGATTGGCGCGGATCAGAACGCGGTAGCCACGTCGTTGGCCAATTTGCTGGCGAAGGGCGAAGAAATATCGGCTGCCGCCGCTGGACTCACACAGCTCGGAGTTGCTACGTGGTCGAAAGCCAATGCCGCTGCTGCTGTCATGGGCATCGCGTCATGGGTCAAAGCCATGCCCGTCGAACGACGGACGACAACCGAGGTGAAACAAGTGATGGCGGTCGGCGAACAACTCGTCGGATTGTTGACTGGTGACGCCGCTGCCAAAGCCAAAGCGGCGTTGGCGGAAGCGACGGTGCGAGTCATCACGCTGAAAACGGTGCGCGAAAAAATGATCTACGATCAAACCAAACTAGTGGTGGAAGCAGGCAAGCCGTTTGCCATCGACCTGATCAACGAAGATCTGATGCCCCACAATCTTTTGGTCGTGACCCCAGGTTCGCGCCAAGAGATCGCCGAATTGGCGCAAGTCATGCCGATCGATAAACCCGACGCCCAAGGCCGCGTGTTCTATCCGGTCAGCGATAAGATTCTTGGCGGCACCAAATTAGTGAACCCCGGCAAACACGAATTGCTATTACTGACCGCCCCAACGATCGAAGGTAATTACGAATACGTCTGCACCTTCCCAGGCCACTGGATGATCATGAAGGGTATTTTGGTGGTGACGAAGAATCCTGAGCTGCTCAAAAACGTGAAGTAAGGGCTGGAGGGACGGCGCAATATCATTCTCTTGCGCCGTACTTTCATTTTTCTTGCCTTCGCTACGAATGATGCCCATCAGCGGTCACGTCGACCAACGACCACCGCCTGGACCCTGCTCGCTCCCAACGTTGTGAGTAACGAACATGTCTGTGGCATGAGTCCCTCTTGGCGGTCGCACTGATCGTCGTTTGCAAAAGCCCCCAAAGGGGGCGACGCCTCGCCGAACGTGAAATGTCCTCCCATTAAAACTCCTCGCCCCTCATTTCGCTGCGCAATTCCCCATCCAGATGAATGAAGCATGCCTTGGAAAAGGACGTGATTCTGCGTCGCCCCCGTCGGGGGCTTTATTCACCAATCGCTCGGTTTCCCGGCGCTGAAGCGCCGGGCTGGCCTTACGTCGCCCCCGTTGGGCAATGGCGTTGCGATAACCTATCCCTCTCTCGTGATTGATCTTG
>JANMYZ010000023.1:0-3839 GCA_031382605.1 Planctomycetota bacterium
CCGATGCAGGCCGATCACGTCACCATTCCCGGTGCCGAAGGTGAGTTGGGTATCCGCGTCGGTCACACCCCCTACGTGTCGCTGCTCAAAAATGGCAAAATCTTCATTAAAAGTAGCTCGCAAGCCAACGTCATCTACGCCGTGCGTGGTGGTGTTGCCCAGGTCTTCGAAGACAAAGTTACCATCCTGACCGAAGGGGTGATGGATCCAAACCAAGTCAGCGAAGCCGACTTGACCAAGCGTTTACAAGCGCTGCTGGCTGGCACCTACGAAGACCCGCTTGACGCACTCAAGGCCAAAGCCGAAGCACAGTGGATCGCCACCGAACTGCACGTCGCGGGCAAGCAAGTACCTGATCTGGGTAAATTCGCTTAGCTCACCTTCGCTTTGCACTCTGACAGAGATCATCGAGAAAAACTCTCGATGATCCCTGTGTTTTAACAGCTCCTCTGTTCTCAAGCATCGTCAACGTCCAACCGCGCGTGCTATTAAAATGAATTTCGCCTATTCCTCATCCAGGAGGCAGATTTTGACTCGCAGCTTGCCGCTGCCTTTGCCATTCCCAGGCAGGTTGGGGCCGATGAAGACCCTGCCGAGTCCCGTCAGCGAGCCCTCGACGCTGATGTTGTCGTATTTGACTCGGGCGGTTTGCTCTTCGCCCTTGAGCAGACCGGCCAGGTTCATCGGGCTTTTGTCGATGCACATGACCAGCGCGCCGATCGGGAATTCCTCATTGCCGGTGAGGCTGCGCTCGTTGTCAGACTTCGCTACATCCCGGCCCCAGCAGTTGGTATCGAAGATGCTAGGCATCGGCTCCTTGGTCTTATAGTGATTCCAAGTGTAGCCGGTGTAGTTGAAGCTCCAGATCTCGGTCGGGTGCGGTACGATGCGCACGCGCATGCCGCGCGTCAGCACTAGGCCGAGGTCCTGGCGCGTGCTGGTGGCGGGCATTTCGATAGCCTTGAAGGGAATACGCTCCCACTGCTTGACCGTCAGATCAATGGCGTAGTTGAACAGGGTGTAGGGCAGCAGGTCGCCGAGCTCCACCAAGCGCTTGGCGACGCGATCTCGAGTGAAGCCCTTCAGCCTAGGCTGAGCCTTGCCGAACCAGTGGACGCTGCGGGCGATCATCTGCTCCTTCACCGGGCCATTGGCTTTGGTGGCGAGCTGGTCCCAGCGATCGGCGAGCTCAACCTGTTGCGCGCTGCCTTCGGGCTTCAGCACCTCCATGTCGGCCACCGTTTTCAGGACCGGATCGTTGCCGAGCGCCAGTAGCCGCACGCCTTCCTCCCAATAGTGCTCGGTGAAACAAAGCTGCTTGCCAACTACCGCATTTGCGTCGGCGTCGAGCGGCGTGGTGAGGAGTTTGGCGATGGCAGTGGCCACCGCGTTGCCGCGCTCCTTGCCCAGTCGCGCCTGCTTCTGCTGCGTCGCATCCAGGGCGAAATTGTCGGCCATGGCGTCGCTTAGGTTCAGCAGGCCGAGGTAATCCTTGGCTTCCAGCGCCAGGCCACAGGCCTCGTCGTAAAGCGCGTAGCGCATGGCCGCCGGTAGGCTGCGGTCGGCCGCATCCTTGGCCAGGAGACGAGATAACCGACGTTTCTGCGACGGCCGGCGCTTGGCGTAGTCGTCCTTGTACTGCTTGCGGATGGTGGCGACCGCCGTGCGCAGATCATCAGCCGCCGGTGCCGTCTCGCGCCCTGGCGATGGCGAGGCAATCACGCGTGTGAAGATGGTCGCGCGCAGGGCATCCTGCGCGGCCATGGTCAGCTCCTTCAGCTGTTTCTGCGCGTCCAGGCTAAGCCGCTGGGCCTTGGCGCTGAGTTCGGTGTTGGGGAAACGCTCCGCCACCTCGAAATAGCGACTGGTGATCTGCGCGTAGGCGGTGGGGTGATCCTGCGCATACGCGCTGGCGCGATCGAAATAAGCCTGTGCCTCGCTGGACTGGACTTGCTGCTCGACCAGGGCCGTCGCCTCGGCGATCAGCTTGGCGTCGCCCGCGTCACCGCCCTTGGCAGCGAGATAAACGCGCAGGTCGTCCAGATTCATGCGCTTTTTGCACCAGAAAATGTTGGCATTGAGCTCGCGAACCATGTCCAGGTCGCCGCTCGTGGAGAAGAAATGCAGGGCCCTGACGAAGTCGAGCGCCGCATCGACGCTGCGGGCGGGCGTAGTATTGGAATCGCTCATCGCCCGTCGTCCAAGCTCGACCAGGCGCATTGCTGAGTCGCGATCGAGCACCGCGGCCGCGCTGTCGGGCGGCGGCCGGATGAAGATGTCAGCGGCGCCCAGACCGCCTATCCCGGCCAAGCAGGCGAGCAGGAGCAGCGCCAGCCGCGCGCTGCCGACGCGCAGGCACCCTGCGGCACATGTGGTTCGGGCGTCGGGCGAAGCCACCTGTTCGGTTATTTGGCCGCGTTCATGTTGTGCTACCGTCGTCATGCGGGAATCTTTCCTATGGCTGGCTTGGCACGTCCGAGCCAGGTGGATATTAAATGAGGACACCAACCCAACTACCGAACCGTAGTGCACGATTGCTTTTCATCGCTTTTCCAAGTCATTTCATAGCCTTTTACCGATCACATCCGAGTTCGTAAGCCACACTACATGCCGGAGAAGGCTCGCCAATCCCTCTGTGTGGGGAGCGAGAGAGACTCTCCCGTTGCTCGGATTCCTCGCGTTGAGGGGCTTGCTCAACCATTCTGAACGCGTGGCGTGCCTCCTTACGCGCGATTTATAGGGAGGCGAAATTCAGTTCGTAAGTACGCGTGCTTTGACGCTCACCAAGCATCACCAGATCACCAGTGACGATGGGAATTTGTTCATCGATTTGCTGTCCGATGCCGCTCGCCAAATGAGGAACCCGGGGTTCATCGCGCGGGAAAAGTGGCCCAGCGTTCGTGCAACGCTGATCAGGGATCAGGGAGATCACGGACCTGTGCCACCTGGCAGGTTCAGGGCCAGCACGACGATTCCGACGATAAACGCGCCAATGATTGTCAGACCGATCAATTGGACGATGTCGGAACGAAGGTACCGGCGTTCGGTTCGTATCCATGTCCATGGCGGTTTGTTTTTGCCGCGCTTTTTCCGGCGTACGCCCCACTGATCGTCAAGCGAACAACGGAAACCGAAGAGTCGGACCGTCATCTTGCCGGCCCAATAACAGACCACTTCGAAGACACCGTGCAGAAACGCTTCGACGAATACTTCAATCATCCTTACTCCCAACGATATAAAATCGCCTTGAGTTGCTTTTCGCACACGGCCGGATCGGTGGTCGGGCGATTGCACATTTCTCCGACACACACATAGGCCGTGGCTTTGCCCTTTTCTTTTGGGCTTGGCACCATCGCGGGGAAACGCTTTCGTAGTTCTGCCTGCACGGGATCACCGGCATGGGTGACGATGACCAAGCGCGGTTGGTACGTGCGATGAGCGACCGCGAATAACGCGCGTGTGTCGCTGGCTGCGGGATCGCCTACGATCATCACATGAGGACTGGGACCAAGCTGTTGGTCGATAGCGCACAGAACGCCTGGATTTTCAGCGATATCACCACTTGGCCGGGCGATTGCTGCCGTCAGCATCGCATTCGCACGATCGCGAAAAAGATCGTCATCGGTGATGGCTGCGAGTCGGAGCAGATTCATGATCTCTAGTGCAGCTGGTAATTTGTTACGTTCTTTCATCCGGTAACTGACCGTCGCCTCATCCCAAAATTCCCGATCAATGCGATCCTGAAGTTCTATCGCCGCCGCCAACCAACGGACGGAACCAGCAACCTGATATAATGCGAGCGCACCATGGATGGCGGCGATGCCATCTGACGCCGTGAC
>JANMYZ010000218.1:0-5133 GCA_031382605.1 Planctomycetota bacterium
GCAATCGTCCGCGCCGTTTTGCCGTTGTTACGCAACGTCCAACGATCGATTGCCGTACGCACGGTCGAGCTAGGAAAATTACACCGCGTGATTAACAAGTCCTGACTGGCATGACCTGATACCGTCAATGTACCATCCAACACGACTTGATCGACCGTCACGGCGCCAAGCGGCGCTCCGTCAACGGTGATGACCGGATCAGCCTCTTTGCCGTATGAGCGAATCGTGGTGCCAAAAGTTCCATTTTTCTTTTTACGTAAGGTTGGCCAGACCACGCTGCGCTTCATCGACAGCGCATGTTGAGCATCAACCTTGTAGCTGACCACTTGGCCGACGCGCAGACCGCCTTGTTCAATAAAGTCGGCATGCGGAAGTCGCACGTCCTTTGCCACCGACCACACGGTGGTCATGTTCTCGCCCAGGGTCCAGCGCGGCGGGGTCGTCGGAGCAGCCATCGTCGTCGGCTTAGCTCCGGTTACCTGAAACGTCGCCTCGGCCCACACGGCATGGTCACGGCCCGTACCGTCAAAACCGTCGGAGACTCGTAATGCCAAGTTCTGAATTCCCGTCACATCAAGATCAACCGCCTGGGCAGGCATAGCACCGCGCATCAGCGGACTGCACCACAAGACTTTGCCATCGCCTTCGATGATGAACTCAACACTGCCGTTCGTTTTTGCCGGAGTTCCCTGATCATTAATGCCAACCTGCGCGGTGAAGCGCGTGCTGCCACCTTGCAAAGCGACATATAAAGCGCTTGGCGAATGGGTGCCAAAACCGTTCGCATAATCATGACCAGCGATGCGCAGGGGCTTGCCGTCAAAAGTCTGATTTACACCGGGCTTTCCGGCCGCCTGCTGAGTGCGACTTAAATCGAGTGCTGACAGCCGGACTTCTTCTGCCGCCGTTGCCACAGTGGCCGCGACGGACAGTAGACACATTCCAACGAATGACGAAACGTAACGACCGATAGACGTGGGCATAAGTGAAACCTTGTGCTTGGTGAACGGGAAGAGGCGGGAAGAAAGAAAAGGGGCGGGAAGAAAGAAAAAACGGCGCGAACGGATACATCCTCGGCGCCGATGCGTTGGGCGAATTTGAGCCGCGAAAAAAATCTGCAAGACTGAGGATTCATAACTACATTGAGCGCCTCACTCATCAAATAAACGCGGCTTTATGAGATAATTGACCACCCACGTGAGACGAGAAGCCGCTGGCGCGTGAGCGGAGCATGAAGCCTCAGGCGGCGCGCCATCGCCACCTCAGGCATGCATGAACGCCAAAGCGGCAACGCCTGCTCCAGCAACAACGGTCCCGAGCACCGACAGCGCATCGGGCCGTTTTTCGCCAAACACCCACGTCTGTACCAGCACCAGCACCGGAATCACGGCGACGATGGCGTGAACCTCGGCAGCGGAGGTCGTCGTCAGCGCCCATTGGTAGCACACCATTCCTGCACACGGACCAAGACAGGCATTTATTAAAAGCCATGGGAATGCTTCCCGCCAACGGCCTGGACCATCGCGCCACGCCCGCGCAAATGGAGCCACCAAGGCGAAAATAATCCAGGACAACACCAGGCCGGCCGCCACCCGCACCACCGCGGAATCCAACCAATGGATCGGATCGCCAGCCGCCGCTGCCTGCTCAAAACCCACTTTGCTCATGACCGACGCGCAGGAAAAACTCGCCGCGCCAATGAATGCGCAAATCATACCGATTCCGTCGAAGCGATCGCCAGTGCGCGGACGCAAGACCAGCAACACGCCCATAGTTATGGCTGCGATGGCCGCTAATTGGCGAAAGCCTGGTAATTCTCCGAGTAAACACCAACTGATGACCGCAGCGACAGGTGCCGCAAACGAATTGACAATCAATGAAGTAACGCGCGGACCAAGACGTGCATAGGCCGAGAGTACGAAAATATCGCAGACTCCCATGCCCAGCACTCCCGACCACAAAAACCACGCATCACCTGCGCGATGGGAAGCCCACGGCGAATGACCGGCCAGCGCCGCGCAGATCATCAATAGCGGCAGCGCCATGGCCAAGCGCACCATATTCGCGCTGATGCCACCCAGATAACGGGCGGCGCGAGCCGAAGTCAGAATCGATGTGGTGAAAAATCCAACCGCCAAAAAAGCAGCAATCATGGGCTGCTCTGGGTTCTCTTGCTGGGCTTGGGCTTACTTATCCGCGTAGACATTGAACTCGAAAATTGACCAATGGTATTTGGCGCTCGTCCCGGTCTGAATGATTTTAATAAACCGAGCACGTTGGACGGGGAAGGTGATCGTCGTTATGCCCAGTTGGCCAGCGCCGGTGGCGACCCGATCGCTCCAGGTTTTTCCGTCTTGAGACACCAGCACGGAATATCCAGCGGGTGAATCCCACTGCGCCCAGGTGGCATCGAGAATAATTTTACTGAACGTCTGCTCTTTCTGCATGTCCACCTGAAACCATTGGCCAGGATACTGCACTTTCGTCATGTCACGCCAGCCGGTCCAATGATCGCCATCAAGCGCATTTGCCGCCGCCACATCAACGATCAGTTTTTCACCGCTGAAAACATAGGTACCATCAGGCACCGAGGCAGAGGCAGTCCAGGTTTTTTTCTCTAAAGGGACCAGCACAGGCGCAACGCTGGCAGGTGGCTTAGGCGTGCTCATCGGCAACACGCCAAGGCCGACAAAATTCCAGGTTCCGGGCACCACAGAAAATTTCACATAATCCGCATCTTCGCCAACCCACGTCAGGCCAGCGACGCCGCTGACAAAAGTTTTGTTCCAAATCACCGCGCCATTGGCCTTGATCTGATTCAACGTGGTGAAGGAAACCTTCGGAATGCCGACTATCGCCGTGGTGTTCGCTGGTGAAATGACCGACAAGGCGTATTCAGACGCCGACTTTTTCATTTCAACCGTGACATTGCCTTTGATGGAAGGAACCACCACTTTGATGGCCGTCAAAAAGGCTTCTTTCGGCATCACCTGATAGGTGCTCCATCCCGGTGCCACCGGGGTAACTCCGATAATGTTCTGTGACAAGATCAGCGCTGGTGGATTCCAGCCGTGGTTCAGCGATGACGCATCGTCGAAGGCGTCGATGCGCGAAGCCCACCAACGATCGTAGTGTTCGAACAAGGTGGTGAACGTGCACGGAATCATGGTGCGGTAGCGTTCCTGCATGCGCATCAAGGCGTATTCCTGTTTGCCCATGGTGCACAATGCTTCGAAAACCCAGCGATCGAAAAAACAACTCGAATACGTCTTCTTGGTCAAAACGTTATCGAAGATCGCCGACCATTTGGTTGGATCCGCAAGACCAGCATTCACCGCCATGGCGTTGGCCCGGTCATCAGGCTCGGTGACCTGGGTCGACATGTAAAAATTGCCTTTCCAATATTGGGCATCGAACGTGCGCTTGATGGATTCGCGTTTTTGGTCAATCAGCGCAATGTCGGCATCGTTACCAGTGACCAGCGCTATTTTCTTCAGCGCGCCAAGGCAGTTGTAATAAAAACACGTTTCAGTGACTGCCGTATCTTTGACTTCTTTGCCCCAGTCAAACCACGTCCGATGCTTACCAAATTCATAGACATTGAAGAGAAAATCTTTGGTCTGAGGGTAGATCGCTTTCATCGAATCAAGATCGCCGGTGTGCAAATAGTAAAACCACAGGCCATAATCACCCAGAAACTCCAGGTGCTGACCTGGATAGAATTTGGGCTCTAGCTTACGACGAACGAGTTCGCGGCACAGCCGATGAGACTTCACATCGAAGGCATAAAAACACTGATTCAACTCTGGAGTTCCATCACCCCAGAACCCCACCCGTTCGCGATCTGGGCAATCATAGAATTGCTCACGCATGCAAATGTACGCGGTGCGAATCGCTTTTTTCCACAAGATATTGTAATCGTTATCATTGCATTCGAAGGAGCCGACGAATTCCGTATCGTAACCCGTCTCGCGATATTTCACCGCTCGCACGGTAACACCGGCAGGAATGCCGTAGATCGCGCCTTCGCCGCTCACCCAGTGTTTGGCTTCGTAATCCTGAACCCCAGCACGCGTGGTGAAGCTCTCCTTCTTGGTCAAAAAGAGCACCAGTGGATTCGTCGATTCCAGGGTGATTATTTTCCCTTCTTCCGATTCGACCTCAATCCATGGCTGAAAATGGCAATTGTACGGCATCGTGCATACGAGTTTCCACGGCACATTTTCCGCATGAGGAAGGTCCTTCGAAACGCGGACGTAAGGCTTCTGCCCATAGTCCTTGATGCCAGCATTCGCCCCCTCCGCCCCCATGACCATCGAAGAAGTGACGGCAAGGAGCAGTATTATGAATTTCAGCATCGGGTAATCTCGTAGTCTGTTGGTTTGTCTGATGGCGAGAGGCGAGAGGCGAGAGGCAATGGTGGGAAAATGAGTGCTTCAACGACCAGGTCAACGCCGTGATGACGCTGACCAGGGAATCATCCGCGTGGGAATGATTCCCTGCGGATGATTATTTCCGCACGACCTCAATACCAAAGTCGAACTCCGTGTGATGACCACGGCACGATGCCAAGTACAGCGCTAACGAATTCTTACCCTGCTTGATCAGCTTCACCGCTTCGGGGCTGAGTTCACACGTGTTAGGACGCAAGATGGCAGCAACCCGGTAGCCGTTGAGATAGACCTCTGAACGCAGGTATTGATGACAGCTCTGCTGTACGATGCGTGCCGCGCTAATGGTTGCCGCATCAGCAACAGTGAAATCAAGACGCGCGTAGGTATTATAAAGCGGTCGCGGCTGAAACATGCAGGTGTTGTGGCTAACGAGGCTCACTTCAAAGCCAGGAAAGGACGCATCCGGATGACTGTCATGCGCACGGAATGGCGATTTTTTCTCACACCATTTCGAAGTGTAGAACTCAGGCAAATACCATCCTTTCATCGCTTCGCCTACCGGTTCAAGATTGTCTAAGTAAGGGCTGATGTCCCCTGTCCATGCGTGAACACGCCACGTTTTAGGCGAGTCTTCTTTTTTGATATCGTTCGCTAGCGGGAGCAAGGCCTTCCACGTTCGGCGATCCCGATGCTCCGAATCGCGAGTGACACCGGTGACGATCGCGGCGGGCGGTAATTC
>JANMYZ010000227.1:0-1702 GCA_031382605.1 Planctomycetota bacterium
ATTGCCTGCGCTCGCAAGCTCCTCGTCCGCCTCAACTCACTGCTGGCTGCAGCAGCCAAAAACACCCAGGAGACCGCTCAAATGGCAGGAAAATAACCCTTGATCATAACACAGTCACTTTGCGGTGGAAGTTTGAATTCCTACTGCTGTGTTTAGGGTTATCCAGGCCCTTTGCGGTGGAAGTTTGAATTCCGACTGCCGTATCTCGGGTGACGCGTCATCGCGCGTGCATGCGGGACTTGATAGGGTCTAAATTATTCGCTGGCGAACGGGTTGATGACCACCACTGGTTTGGTGATCGTGCCGCGCACGACGGCGCGGGCGACGCGGCTGCTGGCGATGGCTAAGGCGGATCCGAACCATTGGCCGACGAGTGGGACTTTTGAGAACAGGCCGCCGCCGATTTTTGGTACCACCATCAGAGATAATCCGCCATCCAAGGTGATGTCTCCGGATATTAAGATGATTCCTTGCGGCATGGTGATTTGGGCCGAGGAAAGATGGATGACGCTGTCTGGCCGCGTAAGATTTCCATCGACGGAATTTGGTTGGCGGATTTCGAAGGAGACATCAGCACGGTCTTGATTGCGCTCATTGCTGACATTTCCGACCGCCAAGTTGGTCAAAAATGACATCTCTAATAAGTTGCCCTCGCTGATGGTCAGGCGGCCACGTCCTATGGCTTTGCGTACATCGCTGGTGGGAAAGGCAAAGTCGAGATCGCCAGTGATGCGTCCGCTATAAAAATCATTGGTCGATCCCAGCCCGGCCAGCAACGAACTCAGGTCGACATCGGTGACGGTTGCCACGACGCGGGTTTGGTTGGTTGAAAGATCGACGGTAATGGTCCCGCTGACGTTTCCGCCGTAACACGCAGCCTGGCAATGTTCGAAAGTCATGACGCCATTTATCAGTCGTGGCGTGGTGGCAACATCGTTGAGCGTTAGCGGTCCCATCGCGAGTTCGTTCAGATGAATGGCACTTTCTCCATCAATCGTGACGGTGAGATCTGAGGTCGGTGACGGCTCGCCAGCGATGGCGTGGTTTAGCACGAAACCGGCGAGCAGCACTGTTAGTGCCGATTTTATCGGCGCTTTGAGCACTTTAGAGACCAAAGAAGCGCTAGTGAAAATCGCCAGAAGAATCACCCGATGAAACGTGCTCATGAGCCATGCTCGGTTGGCGTTAATGCCTGACGATCAGCCAGCAGTAAGCGTTCAAGGTAGGTCGCGGCGGTGTCGCGAAGCTGTTGGCTGGGATGATTCACTAACAACGTTTGCCAAGCGGCGCGACCGGCACCCGCTAATAAATGGATGCCGACTTTGACGTCGGAAAGAAGATACGGATTACAGTTGGCCATGAAGCGTGCGAGTTCAGTCGCATGCTGGGCACACGTTGCCAAAAGATCGGCCGGCACGGCGCCTGCGCGTTGTTCGGCGACGGCCGTGGCTGCACTGTCTTTGGCTTTACGAGCGCTCGTGACCGCGGCGTAGGCTTCGGCGTCAGCGTCACCAAGACGAATGCAATCACGGGCGGCAAGCAGCAAAAGATCGCCGAGTTGCTGAGCCGCAGTTTCAACGGCGGCGTATTTTGCTCCGGCAGTATAGCGCGTGGCCATGGCTCCAGCAGCGCAGCCGAGAGCTGCCGCAATCGCAGCGGCGGCACCACCGCCAGGCGTTGACGTGCGGGCCGCGAGCGCGCC
>JANMYZ010000329.1:0-2480 GCA_031382605.1 Planctomycetota bacterium
CCAGCACGGCATCGCTGATGGTGACCAAAAAGAACAACGTAAAAAAGAATAACGATAACAAACTTTCCAGCAGTCGAGATTTCAATCCTTCATACTGCGGTTGCTGTAAAAAAATCAGCAAGCTCAGAAAAACCGCTCCTAACAGGAGCCACACGAATACCACCACCGATGCCACGGAAAGGCCACGAAATGGCTGTTCGATAAACAAATGACGAACCGTATTATAGCCGCTGCGCCACAGCCGCCACCACGTCGCGCCCAATGCTCCAGCAACTGGCATTGCTCTCACTTTCGTCCGCTGCGTTCGAGGTCGTGAATCTTATCTTAACCGAAGTACTGTCCGCAAGTTCAGAACGCCACGGCGAGGTCAAACGACACGATATAGCGGTTGAAATCATTGCTGATTTCAGCGGTGCTATCGGTGTACGACGCTTTGAGTCGACCAACCAAACCTTTGGTGATTTCGTGATCAATTCCAGCTGCGACCTCGATCGTATCGCGTTCTTCGGTGATGCCGACGCCTTGGCCGCTGTCAGCGCTGTGATAGCCACCGAGTGAACCAAACAATCCGCTACGCGCGAGCAAACGATACCGACCATCCAGTTGAGCACCGTAAACCCACGCCGCGTTTGCGGTGATGCTTTCATCAATACGCGAAAAGATATTCAAGCCCACTTGGCTTCCGCTTTCCCACGGCCAGCGTGCGGCAATGCTGATGTATGGAGCATAGACGTTCTTGTCGTCATTGGCGTTCAGCCCACCAAAATTGTCATCATACGCACGATAAGCGACGCCACCTTCAGCACTCAGAGTCGAACGTTCACCCAAACGGACCTGAGCGCCCAAACCAGCGGTAATACCCGTGCTATCGTTGAACTGCGTGTTCTGTTTGTAATCCGTGACATCGCCGCTCAACATCAGGTAATAAAACGTCTCGCGAGCCGTCGTGCGGCCCATGCGACCCGTCAGGCGAAAGACCGTGTTGTCACGGCTATCAGCCGTGAAGCCGATGCCGTCTTCCAAGTAATCCAATGCCGTCGCACCAAAGTCGACCACCGTGCGCACTTCGGCACCTTGCAAAGTAATGGCGGCAAGACCGTCGATATTCTGACGCAGAATTTGTTCGCCGGTTTCAATCAACGGATCATCAAAGCGAGCATATCCGCCGTGAATGTGGGCATTATTGTTCACTTCGCGCCAGCGATAGTCGCCACCAAGCAAACCACCGACCAGGTCGGCATTTTCACTTGAAGACTTGGAGTAATTCATGCCCTCCAATTCACCATTGAGCGCCAAACTATGGTGCGGACTCAAACGCCAGTCGGCCTGGAGTCCGGCCAGATAATGGACGTAAATGTCATCGTTTTCGTTGTCTTCTTCTGCATAAATATTGCTATTATAGCCAGCTCCCAACAACGCTTTGGGATGCACGGTCAAGGTGCCATCATCTGCCGTCAAATTCGCACGCGGAGTCACCGCAATATCCTTCACCTGTACCGGGCTACTGTCCGCTGCGAAAGCGGATGAACTCCAGGCGATGGCAAGTAATAAGGCAACAGGACGAGCAATAAGCATGCGATTTCCCCATGGTTCTGGGGGCGGATGCTGCCCGACCCACCAAGGCTGTCAAACCTCAGGTCAGCTGTTAGCGATGCCCCAGGTGGACACTGCCGCTAAGTCAGTCGGGACCAGATGGCGCCAGGTCGCTGGTAAGCGGTCCCACTGCGGTCGGCGAACTCCCAAATCATGACTATCACTCGCGATCAAGCAGGACTGAGGGAAACGCCTCAGCAACGCGCGACTGTGCCAGCGCATGCGCCAGCCATGACAGCCGAGCAGATGTCCGAGCGTGAGCTGCAGCAATCCTCCCGCTTCAACGAATGCCGCTAATTGATCGCGTTGTCCGCGCAAACCACGGCAGCGTTCGGGATGCGCCAGCAGCGGACGCCAGCCCGCCCGCACGACGGCGAAAACCGTGGCCCAGGCGCGCAGCGGCAAATGGTCGTCTGGCAATTCCACTAACACCATCCGACTATCGCCTAACGGCCTGATTCCCGCGACAAAAGCAGCCGGATCTTCTGCTCCGCTGCAATGATGCTCAGCGCCCAAAACCAGCGTCAGCCCAGGCACTTCACTGGCCACCGCAACGCGCAAGGCGTCCCACGCGCGCTCAATACCAGGACGCTCGACCTCAAACCTGGGACTGTGCCAATGCGGCGTCGCGACGACCGTGGTCATTCCCTGCTGATGCAGCCGAAGACACAACGCCACTCCAGCGGCGAGATCGACCGCGCCGTCGTCGAGTCCTGGCAAAACATGCGTGTGGAGATCAAGCATGGACCAACCGAGTCGCCTCCGTTGCTGAAAAAACCAGCGAAGATGCCGCACCATGCCGAGATCAGCCCGGTGGTGCAATCAGGCGATAGCCGCTTGCGGCCTTGGCGATGAACCCAATCTGACGCGCCGGAAACGCACGCATG
>JANMYZ010000342.1:0-6719 GCA_031382605.1 Planctomycetota bacterium
GGTGATGCGCGCCACCAACGCATCATCGGTTCCCGCCATCACTCCAAGTTGGTGGACGAGCGGAGTTACGCCGTCGACGACCACTTGCGTCAAATTCGCCTGCTGATCGACCTCACGCAAACGGAGTCGCATATCACGTTCGCGAATCGCCAGATCATCCAGGCGTTCTTTCCATGACACCATCAACGCGTCGCCGGTACCGACTAATTCTTGATAGGTCAGCAAATCCGCCGTCGCCGAACGACGAAGGGCCAACGGAATTTCAGCGGCATCAAGCGCCTTGAGTTTTCCACGCAAATCTGCCACACGCTTGAGCTTGGTTTGCCAACGTTCGAGTTTTTTGAGGTCAATGCTGGCGCTCGGTAACTGCGCGTATTCCTTCACACGCTCTTCGGCACCATCAGGAATCGACTTTGGTTTTTCCAAGTCGCTGAGCAGTAAATCCAGACTTTGCGCCTGAAGACGAAAGTTTTCGGCCTCTTTAAACTTCTCCTGTTGATGGATGAGAACTTGGTAGCCACCCACACCGGCCACCATCACGAACACCACCAGGCTCGCCACCAACGCCAACAAATGGCGCTGCGCCCACGTCATGTTTTCACGCTTGGCTTCGTCAGCGCCGGTGCCCTGACGATAGTTCGCTAGCGCAGACGCCAACATCCGACCCGAGCGAATGTCCTCTAAGTCACGAATCAGCTCGCCCGCGTTCTGATAGCGATTTTCTGGCTTCTTTTGCAAACATTTCAAACAGACGGCTTGGTACTTTTCGTCAATCAGCGGATTCAATTCACGCGGCAACGTCGGTTCACCAAAACAATGCTGATAGATAATTGCATTCGGCGTTGAGCCTTCGAACGGTTTCTTGCCAGTTAACAATTCATAATAAACGATGCCCAAACTGTACAAATCGCTGCGTTGGTCGACGTCGCTTTCTCCACGTCCTTGTTCAGGACTGACGTAAGACGGCGTACCAACGGCTTGACCCGCCATGGTCAGCGCCGATTCGCCCATCACTTTGACGATGCCGAAGTCTGCGATCTTAATCAAATTGTCCGTCGTCACCATCAAGTTAGGCGGCTTGATGTCGCGATGCACGACACCAATGCGGCCCGCCTCTGCTAATCCTTTCGCCGCTTGAATGATAATGTCGGCTGACTCATCTGGGCTGAATGGTTTGCCATCGGCGGCGCGCGCCTTCATCACGTCGTAGAGATCGCGGCCCTCGACGTATTCCATGACAAAGAAATGATTTTCTTCCCACTCACCAGCGGCGAATACTTGCACCACGTTCGGCGAGGTAAGCAGCGAAGCGGTGCGCGCTTCCAGCTGAAAACGTTGCAGCAATTTGAGGTCCGCTGCCAGATTCGGCGCCAATACTTTCAACGCCACGCGACGATTCAGGCTTCTTTGTTTGGCGCGATACACCGTGCCCATGCCACCTTCGCCGAGAATTCCGCCGATATCCCAATCGCCCCATAGCTGACCGGTGAAAGGACCAACGCGCCCCTGATAGTGCCAGGCATCGTCGTTGCTGGCGGTGTCGCTACGGAATCCGGTGCGCGGGCGTCCAGGCGTTGGCGTCGCCCGTTCGCGCTGGGCGGCCGCTTCGACAAAACTTGCCATGGTGCGCGGCGTGCGCTCAGCACCGCCGGTAAAATCACTGCGCGTTGGCTCGCCGCCTGAAGCATTTTCCGGCGGCGGAGTCACACCCGGCATGGTCATTTCGCGACCGGTCAAATCACCGAGCGGAGCTGACGCCAAGCCCGGCATGGTCATTTCGCGGCCAGTTAAATCACCGAGCGGAGCGGACACCAAGCCCGGCATGGTCATTTCGCGACCGGTGAGCGAATCACGAACGGCATCGGACTGAGTCGCAGCCATACCTGGGAAGCGCCCCGCAGGCGAGGTCTGCGACATGACTTGGCGATGGACGGCGTGAGCACTCATCGGCGTTGGTTCGCTAATCGGTTCACTCGTCGACCCAGCGGCAACGTTCACACCCGGCATGGTCATCTCACGACCACTGAGCGACGTCATGTCATCGGTAGGAACCGTCGATGATGAAGGCTGCGGCATGACTACTTTTTGTGCCGCATTTTTTGCCGCATGGGATGCGGTCGGCGGCTTGGCCTTGGTCGATGCCTCACCATCAACACGCTTTTTCGCCAAACGCTCCGTGGTCGGCGGTGATTCCGGAACGGGTGTCTGCTCGCGCCGGAACGGATCACACAAAACCGGGACGTGCTGCGCGAACGAACTCACCTGCTCCACCGACTCGGCCTCTGTACCATCATTCGTACTTTTGCGCAAACGATCGCGGACATCGCGAACAAAGGCGTCGTCCCCTTCAATAGCGAAAGGATCTTTAAGCTGCGGTGGTTGGTCGGTCATAGCACCAGAAGAAAGTAAAAGATGAACTCACTATTAAGGCAGACGGATGTCCGCCCAGGACAGGAGTTGCGGCAGGCTAGGAATGCTGTCCGACATGCCAGCAAGATCTTGGGGGTGAAGGACGCCACGCTTCATTGGGCAACATCTGCCTCCCCATAATCGCCGGACTGCTTAGCGGGGTGGTTTGTTTCACCCACTGCCAAACTATGCAGCGACTCTTATCGGTTATTCATCGAATGGTAACCCTTGCTGTACCAACTGATGTTGCTTAGCTATCGCTCTTCACGCTTTTCCGCGTGAAAGAAATATCTGTGATGGAGCGGCTGCTTGGAAAGTTCACTCATTATCGACGCTCTTGGTCACGCTGCACGCAAGCGTCGCTTGCTCGATCCTGACCAGGCCACCCGCATGGTTGAGGTTCTGCGTAATCGCGGCCTCGATTCACTTGAACGGCTGCGCAGTTGGTTGGCCGGATCGAACGGCATGAGCGTCGCCCTAGCGCGTGAACTGCTTAAGATTCTTGCTCGCCCTGATCAGCCGGCATTCGGCGCTTACAAACCGGTGGCCCATCTTGCCAATGGCGGCATGGGCAGCGTGTGGTTGGCCGCCAATCGCGCGGGTGATGGCTTGGTGGTGATTAAATCTTTGCGCAAAGATATTGGCGAAAGCGAAGAATTCCAAAAACGCTTTGCTCGCGAAACCCGCATCATGATGGAACTCGATGGACCGGGCGTCGTCCACTGTATCGACTCGGGAAAAGCCAGTGATCAATCGCTGTTCATGGTGTTGGAATTCGTCGATGGCGGCGACCTGCGCGATCTGGCCGAAGGTCGCGGCGTGCCGGAAGTCATGGCGCTGCAATTTGCTTACCACGTCGGCATGGCGCTGGTTGCATCACACCGACGTCAATTAGTTCATCGCGATATTAAGCCAGCGAATATTTTCGCTTATCCCGATGGTCGAGCCAAGCTCGCGGACTTTGGTATCGCCCGCTCAACCAGCGAACACCGCACCATGCTGACTATGCAAGGTGCGATGGTTGGCAGTCCACCCAATATGTCGCCCGAGCAAGTGTTGGGCGATCAAAACCTGGATATTCGCAGCGATATCTACTCGCTTGGCACCGTGCTGTATTTCTCGCTTACTGGCAGTGAAGTCTACGTCGGGCGTATGCAAGATGTGCTGCACGCCCAGCGCACGGCGCCGGTGCCAGACGTGCGCAAGGTGCGCGCCACGGTCAGCCAAGCGACTGCTGATATCGTCACCCGCTGTATGCAGAAAAAACGCGAGGATCGTTTTCAAGATCCCGAAGCTTTCCTTGTCGCGGTGAATGCTGCGCTCAAATCACTTGGACAAGTTCCAGGCTCGCTCAGCGCGCTTCCAGAATTGCCACCGCGTACGCCCGTTCCGTCGACCCAAGAACATCAGATGACCGAAACCATGCTCGCCCGCTTGGTCGCGACAGATGCGAATGCCAAAGGCGATTCGCAGGTCTTGTTGGCGAATCAAACGCCCGCCAGCTTCGGTGCTCCGCCTGAATTCGGCACGCTGGTCACCCCACAGACAGCCGCACCGGGCGAGTCGCTCAGCGGAGATTTCGCGACCGCGTACAGCGGTCATTGGCTTGCGCTGGCCGGAGACGGTCCGCAGCGAATCATCATGCTGTACGCAAAAAATCGCCTCGACATGGGCAAGCTGCGCGAACCGCCGATCGACGTTTGCTTGCGTAATTATCCGTTGAATGAACAGCGCGATGCCTGCCTGCGCGTCAGCCGTCGTCATCTGGATGTGGTTTACGATAGCGCGCGTTCAGCTGTGGTATTAATCGATGCCGGAAGCGGCAACGGTACGGTCGTCGATGGCGCGCCTTTGCCGCCGAACAAACCAATGACTTTAACGCCTAACGGCGATCACAACGCCGTGGTTGCGGGCGCGGTCGTCCTACGCCTGCGTTGCCTGCCGCAACGCGGTAACCAAGTGAAAGAACTTGCTGGCGTGCCAACCACCACCGCCGTCGGTGCCTGCGGAATCGATACCGAACATTCCTTTGATGCGGTCACCCTCACCCGGCCAAATAACCGACCAGAAACGGCCTACGCCATGGTGCTACGCCGCCTCAGCGTTGGTGGTCCAGGAGCCGATCTCATCGTGCACGGAGCCATCAATCCCAGCGCATGTGAACTCGCGCTGTTTGGCGGCCGCTGGATCTGGCGCACGACGGTCGGCAGCGGAGCTTGGCAACCGCTGACGTTAGGCACGCCGTTGACCTGCGGCGGTATTCAATTCCATGCTCGGGCTGGAAACTTCGATGACTTCGGTTGAGGCATTCGCCTTACCGACATATAATTTAAACGCAGCGATAGAACACAGAGACCCAGAGCACCAGAGGAAAAGACCATAAATTACTTCGAAATATAGGAATACCTTTTGGGCGAGCGTTCAAAAGAGCCTCACTCTTTCTCTGCTCTGGTTCTCTGCTCTGGTTCTCTGGTCCTCTGTGTTCTATCAATCACGGCTTTAGATAACTGACCTCACCTTGGGAGTTCATCGTGGCAGACGCAGAAAATAATTCCTTGCTTGGCGACATTATGGCCGCTTCTGCCGGCGCTGGCGGAACTACTAACCAACCACCAATACCCGCTGCGCGAACGCGCAATGAACTCGAAGATTTTTTGCGTCTTAGCGATGAACACTGGGGGATTTTTCTGTCGTCTATCGCTCCAGATGATTTGGTCGTGATGTGCAAATCGATCTTGCCCGCGTGGCGAAATCGCGTCCTTACTAGCCTTGATACCGCATCTGCTGATTGGCTGCGGGCCAATCTCGCCGCACTCGACGAGGTCGCGCCGGCATTACTGAACGAAGCACGCGGTCGCGCGATGGCCAACGCCAAACGTCTGCTGCGTGATGGCGACATCGTCTTGCCTGAAGCGCCGCTAGCGAAACCGCCTAGCGCTACAACTCCGACCAACCATTCGACAAAATCGGCTAACACGCCGGTCAGCGCGCCAACATCCGCGACAGCACATTCGCTCTCGGCAACGATGCCCGCTCCGGTTGGTGATGGACTCGATGTTCTTTTTGCCGACCTCATGCGCCTGCGCCAACAATCAGGCGTGGCCGCACTGGCGGCATTGGCCAGCGATGTGCCTGATCCATTTCTCAAAAGCGGACTGTGCTTAGTCGCCGCTGGCTTGCCCGCGCAAGATCTCGAACGCGCGCTTGATGGCGCGCTCGCTCGACAAGCCGAAACGTATCTTGATCAACTGGCCCAGATGCGCACGCGACTGTTGGCGCTAGCGCGCGGTTAAATCGGCTCGCCGCACATATAGCGAAAGCCACGCTGGCGATCGATCACGGCGATGGACACCTCTCCGCCGGCAGTAGGAATGGCACCACGTAAACGTTCAATGCCGATCGCGGTATCGAGCAGTAAGCGCGCCAGAGCAATAGCGTCACCTAACGGCGTCTCTGGATGTAATAATTCTAGTTGTAACCGCCCCATCAATTCCACCACGCGTTCAGCGCTGGGGCCATCGCTGATTTCACGACGGATAATATTTGGCAATTCAGGCGCGACTCCGCCAATCAAACGATCGATGGCATTACTGCCTTCACCAGCCCAGACCAAAGCTTGTTCAATACGTTCTGGGGCCTGAGGTCGCCCGTGTTTGACTGAGAAACGCCAGAGGTTTGGTAATGGTGCGCCGTCGTCATAGCCGCCAACAAACCAGGTAAAATCCGGCCGTGGATTATGTGCAGCGCACACTGGTTGATCACTGCGTCGTTGAATAAGCGTAGCCGCCTGTCCGATGACCGCACGTAAAGTGGAAACTGGCTGCGCACGAATTTCTGCTCCCACCTCACTGGCGAGAAAACGCATCGACAATCCACCAACACTGCCAGCGCCGCAGCTCACCATGCCAACGGCAGGATGGTCACTGAGTGAAAATACTTTTCCTGCGTGGTCAAAAGCCGCGACGGTTTCGCCATCACGATTCCGCCGAATGAGCGAACGGCCTTCGGCGGCGAGCACGATGCCGTCATTGACGCGGATGGCGATGATGGCGGTCATGGAATCAGCCTGGGAACCGCAATGGATAGGACACAGAGAACCAGAGAACCAGAGCGGAGAAAGAGTGAGACTCTTTTTTAACGATCACCCAAAAAATGTTCCTCATTTTCGACATAACATCCTGTCTCTTCCTCTGGTGCTCTGGGTCTCTGTGTTCTATTGCTGCGTTTAGATCAGAGCGCGAGGAGTTTGATTTGACTGGGGACGACGCTGACTCCGCACGGGCAGTTGGTCATGTTCTGCATATTCATCG
>JANMYZ010000357.1:0-1807 GCA_031382605.1 Planctomycetota bacterium
CATTTGGCTTGCCCCGATGGCGTTAACCACGTCCTGACACAGCGACCGCACGCCAGAGCAAGGAGAGCGACATGGATATTGCGGCTTAATGGTCGACGGACTAACCTCAGCACCATCGGCCTATCCATTCCATCCCGGCCGACTCTATAAACCCCGCTTCGAAAGGAGCATCGTATGTCATCTTTCCCTTCAACTCATCGTCGATCACAGGGCTTCACCCTGATCGAACTCTTGGTGGTGATCTCGATCATCGCCATTCTTGCTGGCATGTTATTGCCGGTGATTGGCGTCGTCCGTGAAATGGCGCGATCAGCGCAATGTGGGAAGAATCAAAGTCAGATCATGGGTGCGATGGTCGCTTACAGTACCACGGAAGAAGTTGCTTGGCCGGATGCGCGTGGTGGCACAAAATATCCAGTTGCTAGTCTTATCGCAACGGGAGCACCAGCTGCTGAATATGTATCTGTCTGTTTTGAGCTTCTAGCAAATGCTCAATCATTACCAAACGGGCTATTTAGGTGCCCAAGTGCTGCAAGCGGTGGTCCGGACAAATTACTAAAGGCGTCTGTACTGCGTGCGTTTAATACCGGTGCGGCATGGGGATGGACGGGAACTGGTAAAGTAAGTTATGGTTTTGATTTTTCATCTCCTGCAGATCCAGGATCGGCTCGGGTAATACTGTCGGATCGTGACATAAAGAATCATAAAGATCAGGTCATGGTAGCTTATGGTGATGGTCATACCAAAAATTTAAAAGCGGACAAAGCGACGACTCCGGTAGCGGGTGAAACTCAAGGGGTGCTCGCTGTGGTCCCAAAGGCTGTTTATAATCCCGAAGCTAAGGGCGCTTATAATCAACTCGATGAAGCTTCGCCATTGACACCAGACAATATTTTTGACTCCGTAGGCGACGCTGCGACGGCATTAGAAACTTTAATTCCTGGTAACGGCCATGCCGTCCGCGCATGCATTCGATAAGCATCAGATTGCTAATTTGAAAACAATGAACCCCAGGGAAAACCCTGGGGTTCATTGTTTGGTAAGGGTAATGGGAATGGTGAAGTGGCGTGTGCTGCTCTAGGTCTTACACTATCCCACCATCACTAATACTAATCCCGCGCATCGCCATGCGCAGCTCTTCTGGATTCGGCGCGGCGTTCAGCGCGGTTTCCATGGTGATTTTGTGTTCGCGATAGAGTTGGGTCAGCACGCGATTGAAATTTTGGCAACCATTTTCGGTGTCCTTGGCCAGGGCGTCGGCGACTTTCATGTCCTCGCCCTCCAGAATCATCTTTTTGATGACCGGCGTAATAAACATCACTTCGACCGCAGGAATCTGCGGGGTTTCCTTGGTTGCGCCTTGTAAGAGCTTTTGGTTGATGACGCAGCGGAGGTTAAATCCCAGCGCCGTACGAATGTGGTCGTGTTTTTGTGCGGGGAAAAGATCCAGAATACGCCCAATCGTTTGCGCCGCGCCGGAAGAGTGAATGGTACCAAATACCAAGTGTCCGGTTTCGGCGGCGGTCAGCGCGGTTTCGAAGGTTTCGGCGTCGCGCATTTCCCCCAGCACCATGACATCGGGATCTTCGCGCACGGCCGAGCGCAAGGCTTCGGTAAAGTTCACCACGTCGATGCCGATCTCGCGTTGATTGATCAATGATTTGTCATCGGTGAAAAGAAACTCGACCGGATCTTCAATCGTAATGATGTGTGCCCGGCGCTTGGCGTTGATGTCGTTCACGATCGACGCAATGGTGGTCGATTTTCCTGAGCCGGTAATGCCGCCGATCAGCACCAAGCCTTGTTC
>JANMYZ010000365.1:0-3654 GCA_031382605.1 Planctomycetota bacterium
CCATCAATTGCGGGTGGAATTTTTCGAAAATACCGGCGGCTGCGGATTAGAATTCAGTTGGTCAGGCCCTGGCATCGCGAAGCAGATGGTTCCTGCGAGTGCGTTGTGGCAGTCGCCATCCAGCAGCGTGGTCGGCGTTCCGCTGCCATGGATCGCGGCGGATGTGGGGCCAGTGAAAGTTGCTGGCTCGGCGAATGGCAATGGCGTTGATTTCAGCATCACTGGCAGTGGTGCTGTTGATTTGGGAACAACCAGCAGCACGAACATTACTGATTACACGTTGTGTGCTAACGAAGGCCAATCGTTCGCACTTCCAGGAATTTGTGATGTGGCCTATGGCGCGAATGGTGTTTACGTATTCCGTAATAATCTCAGCGGTACGGTAGTCTTCAATAATGCGACGTTCGGTGATCCAATTTCAGGCGTAGCAAAGAAGGGTTACTATCGATTGAGTGGAGCCCAGGATGCCTTCCAGATGGTTTACCGTCCTTTGACGGTGAACGGCGAATTAATCGCTCGGGTGGTGTCACTGGAAAATACCAACACGGCGGCGAAAGCTGGCGTCATGGTGCGCGATGCTATCACTGCGAGCAGTGTAAATGCCTTCATGGCGATGACGCCGACCAGCGGCGCAACATTCCAGTCTCGCAAGGCAACTGGCGGAGCCACGGTAAGCACGCTCAGCGCTGGCACAGTCGCGCCGTACTGGGTCCGAGTCGTGCGCATCGGCACGACCGTTACCGGGTGGATGTCAACCGACGGCATAACGTGGATTCAGGTTGGTGCTGCGGTCACGTTGCCATTGGGTGCCACGCCGATTATCGGCTTAGGAGTTACTGGCGGAAACAATGATCTACGCGCGTTGGGAATATTTGACCAAGTGGTGTTCATTCCGTACGCAGGCGGGTGAACGCAGAAGGTAAGCAGAAAATTGCCTGTAGTACCCGACCGCGACTCCTTGATTTCTCAGGCAATTTCCCTTCATTGGCCATAGCCGGACGACCGGCCATTCGGGCGTCTTATACTACGGCAATTTTCCGTGACTGCGGTGATTTGATGCAGTGGAAGAGGTGATGAAGCCACGACGCTGTCGTGGCCCTTGCTGGCGAATCCACGCCGGCCGGGCCACGCTGTGCTCGCAGCATATGTAATACCCATCGCCCCCATGTCACAGAAATAGGCCGAAAGAACGGCAATTTACCATGCTTAAAGTCAGCGTTGAACTGGGCGAAATATGGATACTGGTCAAACGAAAAAGGCATGCTACACCGCGCGCCTCTTTCGGATCGTCAGCCGCCCTTGTTAGGTTAATAATTAATATCGCACGGAGTTTTCTATGTCTATCTTATCGTATTCGACCGTTGTTTACCGTGCGTTCATGGCAGCGACCTTATCGCTGAGCACCCGAACGTCATGGCTGCTATTCGCCTGCCTCGTCGTGGCCAGTGGTCACGGCCAGGCTGCGGAGGCACAACGTGGAATTGATCCTGCGGGACTGCCCTTCGGGATGGATCTGATCCCCTCCGAGGAACGGGCCACGGGACCGGGCCGGGCGGTGCGGACACGCCTGATGCGCTTGAACATGAAATACCAGATGGTCCAGAGCGAAGAGCCCGCCGACCTAGTCCAAGCGCGGCGGGCGGATCTCACGCGGATGAAGATCGCGGATCACCTGATCGTGAAACTGAAGCCGGGAATTGAGGGGCGTCGCCTGCGGGCGCTGGCAGCGGAACTGGGCATGCGAGTCCGCCGGCAGATAGGCCGATCTGACAGCTATCTGGTATCGTTTCCGGTCTTTGGCCACCGCTCGCTGGAACAGGCCCAACGGGCATTGGCGGGTCGGGCAGAGATTGCATCGGTTGGAGCCGACTGGGTCATCCAATTGGCGGCGACGCCCATTGATCCCAGCTTTGACCAGTTATGGGGCATGCTCAACTCGGGACAGAGTGGTGGTGTCATCGGCGCTGATATCAAGGCGACGCAGGCCTGGAATATCAGCACCGGCAACCGCAATGTGGTGGTGGGCATCATCGACACCGGTATCGACTACAACCATCCCGACCTCGCCGCCAATATGTGGACGAATCCTCGTGAAAGCGGCCCGGATCTCCTAGGGCGGGACAAGCGAACCAACGGCGTCGACGATGACGGCAACGGCTATATCGACGACTGGCGTGGCTGGGATTACGACAACAACGACAACGATCCGATGGACGATAATGCACACGGCACCCATTGTGCCGGGACCATCGGTGGCGTGGGCAACAATGGTCAGGGAGTGGCGGGCGTATGCTGGCAGGTATCGCTGGTGGGTCTGAAATTCTTAAGCGCCAGTGGTTCGGGAGCAATTTCCGACGCTGTCGAAGCGATGCAATATTCCGCCAATATGCCTTTTACCATGACCTCGAATTCATGGGGTGGCGGAGGATTTGACCAATCGCTTAAGGACGCCATCGATCTGGCGGGCAGTCGCGGGCAACTATTTGTCGCTGCGGCTGGAAATAGTACCAACAACAATGACGCCAGCCCGAGTTATCCATCCTCATACTTGAGCGACAACATCATCGCCGTGGCGGCTACGGACCGCTATGATCGCCTGGCGTCATTCTCGTCCTATGGCGCAAACAGCGTGGATGTCGGAGCGCCAGGAGTTGATATTTATAGCTGCCAACCGGGCAATCGTTACCAACTGTTCAGCGGCACCTCGATGGCCACGCCGCACGTGGCCGGCGCCTGTGCCCTGCTCAAATCGGTGAATCCTTCGCTCACGGGCAGCCAGATAAAACAGGCAATAATGGCTCATGCGGATCCGATCCCGGCGCTCACGGGCAAGTGCGTGACCAACGCCCGACTTAATCTCTATGCTTCGCTGGCCGCTGTCGCAGGCCCAAGCATTGGCCTGCAGGCGCAGAGCGTAGTCGAAGAAGGTAATGGCGATGGCTTGCTCAATCCTGGTGAAAACGCCGCGTTGACCCTGACGCTGGCCGGTGCGGGCAGCGAACCGGTGGTCAATGCTGTTGGACGCATTTCTACCAACGATTCGGCAGTGACCATCTTAGCCGACTCTGTTAGCTATGGGACCTTGTCGCCTGGCCAGACATCCACCGGCAACGGTGTTTATCGGATACGACTCGCTCCCGGCACACCAACGCCGCGTGTGGTTGCTTTGACACTGACGGTCACCAGCGCGACGGGCGGCCTCTGGGTTTTTCCTGTCACCACGACTTACGTGACGTCTGCTTCCATTACGGGTTATGTCCGGCGAGCGACGGGCGCCGTTATTCCTGGGGCGACGGTGGCCTGGAGCGGTACGACGTCAGGCCAGGTGGTGGCCAGAACCGATGGAGCGTATTCCATCCTGGTGGGCGATGGTACCTATACGGTGACTGCCAGCGCGTCTGGATTCCTCAATAGCGCGCCACTAACGGTCACCACGCCGTCGAGCCGTATCGTGGATCCGATCTTGGGCTTCGTGGATATAGAGGTGTCGCCAACGAATCTGGCCATCACGGTGGAACAGGGTCAGACAAGCAGCGCAAATCTGACGGTGGCAAATCTCGGCGATGCGCTGTTGACCTGGAATGCGCTAGCCCCGCCATCTATTTTGGCGTCGGCCGTGCCAACCTATCAGGTGACGACCTCGGATCAGGCGGG
>JANMYZ010000401.1:0-2904 GCA_031382605.1 Planctomycetota bacterium
CAACAAGCGCGTCATTTCGCTCGACCTTGCCTCAATGGTTGCTGGCACCAAGTATCGCGGCCAATTCGAAGAACGCATCAAAGCGGTGATGAAAGAAGTCAAACAATCGAAGAACATCATCTTGTTCATCGACGAACTGCACACCCTGGTTGGCGCTGGCGGTGCTGAAGGCGCCATCGACGCCAGCAACGTGCTGAAACCTGCGTTGTCGCGCGGCGAAATGCAGTGCATTGGCGCGACCACCCTCGACGAATTCCGTAAATATATTGAAAAAGACGGCGCTCTCGAACGACGCTTCCAATCCATCATTGTCGATCCGCCGTCGATCGACGACGCGGTGAAAATCCTTGCCGGTCTGCGCGACAAATACGAATCACATCACCGCATCAAGATCACCGACGCAGCGTTGACCGCAGCCGTCAAGCTGAGCGACCGCTACATTACTGGCCGCTTCCTGCCCGATAAAGCGATCGATGTCATCGACGAAGCTGGTGCCAAGTTGCGCTTGAAGGCAACCTCACGCGCGCCGGCCTACAAAGAAATCGAACTCGAAATCAAAGAATTGGAAAAACAAAAATCCGAAGCCGTGCTCAATCAGGATTACGAAAAAGCGGCGGAATTCCGTGATCGTGCTGAAAAGCGCAAAAAAGATCTGGTCGATCTGAAGCGCAAACATCAGGAACAATCCAAGGAATTGTGCGGCACCGTCGACGAACACTTGGTCGGCGAAATCGTCGCATCGATGACCGGCATTCCGCTCAAGCGTTTGGATCAAGGCGAAGCAACGCGCTTGCTCGAACTCGAATCCCATCTGCACAAAAAAGTCATCTCGCAAGACGAAGCCATCAAAGCCGTGTCGCGCGCCATCCGCCGTTCGCGTTCGGGCCTCAAAGACCCACGTCGTCCAGTCGGCTCCTTCATGCTCGTTGGCCCGACTGGCGTCGGCAAAACATTGCTCTGCAAAGCGCTCGCTGAATTCATGTTCGGCGGCGAAGAAGCCCTCATTCAGATCGACATGTCCGAGTACGGCGAAAAACACAACGCCAGCCGCTTAGTTGGCGCGCCTCCTGGATATGTCGGCTTCGAAGAGGGCGGCCAGCTAACCGAAAAAGTCCGTCGTCGTCCCTATTCCGTGGTGCTTTTCGATGAAATCGAAAAAGCCCACGGCGACGTCTTCAACATGCTCTTACAGATCATGGAAGAAGGTAAGTTGACCGATTCATTCGGCCGCGTGGTCGACTTCCGCAACACCGTGATCGTGATGACTTCCAACGTTGGCGCCGCGCAAGCCAACGAAGCGGGCACCCTTGGTTTCGAAACCGCCGAAAGCACCAGCCAAGACTACGCCACCAAAGCCACCAAAGCCGCCTATCAGCGCGCCTTGGAAGATTATTTCCGCCCAGAATTCCTCAATCGCCTCGACGACACCATCGTCTTCCGGCCACTCGAACGCGAAGACCTGCGCCAAGTCGTCAGCCTGGAATTCAACAAAATCGCCAAGCGCGTTCACGAGCAAGGTCTACAGATCGAACTCACCGTACAGGCCATCGATTTCTTGCTCAAAGAAGGTTACAACCCCCGCTTCGGTGCGCGCCCAATCCGCCGCACCATCGAACAACACATCGAAGATCCATTATCCGAAGCCATGCTGCGCGGCGAATTCACCCCAGGCACCAACCTCTCGGTTGGCGTCGAAGAAGTGAAAGACGGCAAACCACACCTGGTCTTCCGCCGCGTCGAAAAGCTCGACGACCAAAAGAAACCCGACGTTAGCACGCCAGTCGCGCCAACCACCTGAACCAACCGAAAGCCGCCGATGGCCACCCACTAAAAGCGGGTTGACCATCGGCGATGTCTTCCTATTTTGCCCCCCCTCAATCGCCCGCGCGATTAGCTCAGTTGGTAGAGCAAGGGATTCTTAATCCCTGGGTCCATGGTTCGAATCCATGATCGCGCACCAGATAATGAAAACCCTGCAAGCTAAAAACTTGCAGGGTTTTGCTTTTTTTGCGGTTTTACTCGATCGATTTTGCTGGGCTCCGGCCGGGCTCCGGTTCTTCAATAATCGCCATGCTGCCTAATCCGCTAATTGTCTTGTCGGCGCTCTTGGCTGGCTTGGTGGATTAGCGTGGCTATTGATCGCCAGTGCGTCAGGAAAGAAGCAGGCAGCAATTCAAGGCTGCAGTGAAAGCTCGATTTCGAACTCTAGGCCCATGGCCAGATGCAGGGTCTCGACCGACGATGCCCCAGAGACCGTCGCCACACGGTTATGGGCTCTTCGAAAATACGGTCACTTGTCCAATTTGAACAGGTCCAGCAATTCCTCGCGTGTCAGATCTTTGAAGCCGTCTTCATCAATGTTGATCAGTGCCTCAGCCAGGGTCTGCTTCTGCTTCTGAATTTTGATGATCTTCTCCTCAATCGTACCTTTAGTGATCAGCCGATAGACCGTCACGGTGCGTGTCTGCCCGATGCGGTATGCCCGGTCCTCTCCTTGCCATTTATCTGCTGGATTCCAACCATGGTCGTAGAAGATGACCGTATCGGCGCCGGTGAGGTTCAGGCCTGTGCCACCGGCCTTAGTGCTGATGAGGAAACAGCGAATGTCGGATTTATTGAATTGATCAGCGAGACCTTGTCGCTTCAGTGCCGGCGTCGACCCGTCCAGGCGAAGGAAGCTGTGTCCCCAATCGGGCAGATGTGCCTCGATGACATTGAGCATCTCGGTGCTCTGACAAAACAGCAATGTTCGGTGTTCACCGTCTTCCACCTCTTCCAGAAGTTCCTGCAATGATTCCAGCTTACCCGACTGATCGATCGGTAGCTTTCCGGACCCTGTCAGCAGGCCTGGATGGTTGCAGATCTTCTGCAGCGCAGCATAGGCCTGGAAAATGTGCAGCTTCA
>JANMYZ010000403.1:0-11063 GCA_031382605.1 Planctomycetota bacterium
TCGATGGCGAATGGAACCAGCTTTGATTTCAATGTGGTGGGACTGGATCAGTTTGGTTTCCCGACCACGACCGTGCTAACGGCAACGTGGACGATGGAGCCACCCCCTGGTGGTGGCTTGATCATTGGCTCGATCGACAGCGCTGGAATTTATACAGCCAACGGCCAAGGCATCGCGAGAATTCTGGCAACTTCTGGCGTGCTCACCGCCACCGCTGACATCACGATCACCAACGGTAAGCCGACCGTGTTGACCGCAGCAACGGCCACGCCAAATCCGGTGACTGGTCTCATCACGAATGTATCAGCAGTGGGTGCAGACGACTTAGGCGAACCTGCGCTGACCTATACCTGGAGTACGGTGGGTTCAGTGCCAGCTCCGGTAACCTTCAGTCCGAGCGGCAACAATGGCACCAATGTGGGCAAGAACATCACCGCGACCTTTACCAAGGCCGGAACGTACACGCTGCGTGTTACCATCAGCGACGCCAGCAACGCCTCAGTTACTAGTGATGTCACGGTGACCGTGGTCCAAACACCAACGGGAACCGCCTTGCGCATTAATCCCGCCAGCACTTCGGTGGTGGTAAATGCTTCGCAGTCGTTTGCCGCGTTTTCGGTCGACCAGTTCGGTGATGTGATCATAGGCACACCGCGCACCGTGACCTGGTCGACAAATCTTGGCTCCATCACGACCGCTGGAGTTTTCACCGCTCCTGCGGTCGTCGGCACGGCGGAAATTACAGCGGTTGATGGCGGCAATGGCGCTAGCGATACCGCAACCGTCACCATCGCGCAGTCATTCGGCACCGTTCCCGATGGAAACGTCGGTGGCGCCGGTAGCGGAAGCGGTTGCGGCATGGGCGCAGCGTCCGCTTTCCTTGGACTCCTATTCCTGCTCACCTGGCGTCGCCGCCGCCTAGGCGAATAAGCGTCCGAGCATTTCGAAGAAAATAAAAATGAAGCGCAGATGACATCATCTGCGCTTCATTTTTTTATGGTGTAACGGCGGGGCTTGCAGCGCTCACATTCGCCTCAGTTACATGCAAACGGATCGTAATTCCGAACGGTCCTTCCGCTCGTGCTTCGTGGGGCAACCACTGGGCGCCGAGCGGACGCCAGTCTTCGATGAGTACATCCAATCCACCGCCTTCGATGGCACGCAGCAATATGGGGTCGCCGCCGTACCAGCGCACCGCATCACCGGCGGTGGCGCGCAGGCGATCATTCTCCCACGTGCGTTCGTTGTCGGCGACCTGGGCATAGGCTTGCGCAATAAGGCGGCCCAGGTGGGGCAATGCGCGTTCCATATCGGGAATCGAGCGGGTGACGGTCCAGCTGCCGTTTTTGGCGGTTAAATCCGTCAATAAAATGCCCTCGTCGCTAAGGAATGCTGCGCGCACGGCGCCATCACCAAGCGAACGAACAATCGCGGTTCCACTCAAACGTTTTCCTGGGGCGACCACTTCGAGGCGACCTTTGGCAATCCACGGAGTGATGGGCGCAGCACGCGGCGTTTGATCACGTGCTGCGGCGGGCACTTCGGGAACGCGCGGTGAACACGCCGAGAGCCCAACAGCCATCAGACACAGGCACCAATGCCACGGCAAAAACAGGCATTGAGATTGGTGGGTGGAAATCGCAGCGGCAAGCGCCCCGTGCGTGCGACGGGGCGGTGCAGCAGGCAAGGTCTTACTCATATGCGCAAAGTAGAGCGCAGACCCAGCGGACACCAGCCCCGGTCATGGTGCTCGCATCAGGGCGAAATCAGGGCCACTGGGATGCGAGTGTGTTCGGACGGCATCAACCTAAAAACTGCAGTAGAGAACCATTTTACCGCAAAGCCGCCAAGAGCGCAAAGGACTTACAGTAAAAATAAGAGCCACCCGTTTGGTGAAGCGATTGATCACTCAGATTTTAATTATAATCCCATTCCCCCCCCTGCTTTCCTTTGTGTCTTAGGGGCTTTGCGGTGGAAGTCTGAATTTCTACTACGATTTTTAGGATCAAGGAAGTGCGCGCAGATGCAATACGGGGTCACCCACGTTGACGCAATCAAGGCTGTTATTTTTATTTGAGTCAGTCGACACCAATGTCAAAAAGCGGCATCCCACAGGAAGCGGAATATCAATAGATTCAGCCGCATTCCTCGGGGTCATATCGCGGAAGTGTTTCACCATGATGCCATCAATAATCACCCAGAAGTCAGCGAAACACTGATCTGGTAATACTTCTTTGAAGTTAGCAACGCGAGCGGTGAAACGTTCAGCGAACATGCCTGGGTGGTTGCGCGCAAGAGCGACTAAATCAATCGTGAACCCGCAATTAGCATGCATGCCAAGCACGGAGTGATCCGGAGTTTCGTAATCAATTCCGTCAAAAATAGCAGGGATCTGTTTCATCGGATGGTCATAGGTGGTTTTGATGCCTCCCCGCCGAATGATATCGTATGCATTGCCATTGGTGGGCGGAAAAGTGAAGTGATGTCCCTGAGAGGTGATGACTTGGTCATCGCGTGGTATGAATACGCCATCGATAACGGGTGCCTGTTTAACGCGGTGGTATTGACCATCGCTGAAAATATGGGCGACCGATGGTGACGATACGAGTTCGCCGGATAGAGGATCAATACCATCAGCAAATCCACTGCCGCGGCCATTGCCGCCAGCGACCAAATCTGCCACATTTAAGGTGAGTTCACGCGGATGTAGCTCACGGTAAAAGTGTAACGGGCGACAAGGAATTGCCGTCAACGTATCCGTCAGTGGATCACGTTGGACGGCGTTGTTGGCATTCACCAGCAACGGTGCGCGTGCTGATGGTGACGGCGCTGAACGTGACTGCGCTGAGCGTGACTGCGCCTCGACTGCGCCAGTAAAGACATGGAGCTGGACTCGCTGGTCAGCGCTGCGGCTCAGACCAAAAGCGGTGCCACGATCAACCACCGTCAGGCCATCGCTGGTGAAGGTGAAGCCGCTGGCTGATGGCGGCACGTGAGCGCTAGCACGGCCCTGTAATAAATGTGCTTGGTTCGGCCCAGTCAGCTCAATCACCGTGGGGCCTTCGATGATCACCGTTGCGCCTGTAGCAAACGAAACCTCGGCAATACCAGCGCGTAAATCCAGGGTGTTGCGAACAATACGGTTGCTGCCGGGCACCCTCGGCGGGCGGTTCCAAACGACTCCGGCGCCATCTTGGACCGTGGCCATCATCACTCCACGATCAGCCGCGTCGCGGTTCATCAAGGTCATGACCAGGGCCAACACGGAACTTATGGTGATCAAAGCGGCAAGTGAACGAAACCAAGGCGAACTGATCAGCGTACGACGACGTTGAGGTAACGCTCTGGTTTTTCTGGAAGGACGAGCATGGCGATTGGGTGAATGCGTCTTCGCCGTACGTGACGATAAATTCCCTTTATTCTTTGTAGGAATTTCGCTGCGTAACACCTCGCGCATAATTTTTTCAACGTCGATCATTGGCGACGCTTCGCGACGCAACACCCGGTCGAGCACAACTTGATCAGCTAAGGCTTGGCATGCAGCAGGATCCGCTTCGATGGCATCCGCTAAGCGACGCCGACCATCAGCGTCAAGGCAGTCGCTGACATGATCGACAGCGAGTCGCATAAAATCAGCAGAATTATTCATAGCTGAGCACTCCTTTGGTTCGTAGACACGCGGCAAGTGCCTGACGCGCACGGAAAAGGGTCACTCGCACCCAAGACGAGTCACGACCAAAACGCTGAGCAAGAGCCTCAGTGTCTTGATGATCGTAATAATATGCCCGTAACATGCTTGCTGCACGTTCGTCGAGAGCAGTAAGACACTGCTGCAAATGGGTAATTAATGTCGAATCAAGATCGATGCCTTGTTCCCAAATAGCGCCGACTGATTCCTGGATACGGACGTGATCCGTAAACTGCTGGAGCATTTTTTGGTCAGCAATCCAGCGTCGCCGTTCGTTGAGCGCTTCGAAGCGGGCAATAGCGCTGATCCATGCATGGAAATCGGTGCCAATAGCGTAACTTGGAAGCTTACGATAGGCGATCATAAAACTTTGCTGAACGACATCGTCAATTTCCAAATGACTTGGTAGAATACTTGCAACTAAAGCGCAGAGGGCTGGCTGACACGTCACAATAATGGTTCGAAACGCCTCGCGATCACCCGCAAGAACGTTGGTCACGGCGTGGTCGAGGCGTTCGGAATGGATAGCCAGCGTATTCGGATTCATGGTACCAAGGTGCAGGCAGGGGATCGTCGCGGTGGTGTACGAACGTCGGTCGAGTCTTCACGCTGTGGAGAAAAAGTAACCAATAATTTCGAGCACCTGAATTTCACGGTGATTCCAGGGTCTGGGCTCTGGCTCACCGTTTTCGTACGCGACGTTTCCGCACGATCCAGCCGCCTGGCGCCGGCCTTATGGCTCCGACCAGCACCGGTGAGCGAAACAGCTTCAATGAGGGTCAAATATTTCCTGTAATGCTTTTTAATATTCGACGTTGAAGCGAAAATCGTAAACTTAGCGCCCATGAATATTTTCTGTAATTTTTTCATTCAGCAAACGTAACGGGCTATTTCAGCGAATGATTTAAAATTCGATGTCCGGTTTTTCGATGCAACATTCGTCTGGTCAGAAATAAATTAGCGTCTCTCTTTACGGATCGGACTCAGATGTCGAAGCGAATGACTCATCTTGCTGCCTTCACTCTTTTTGAAATTTCCATTTCGTTGGTCATCATCGCTTTCGGCGTGGTCACCGTGATGATGACGATTCCGGTGGGCATAAAAGTTCAGCAGACCTCACGGATGAGTTTGTTGGCGTCAGCCAAAGCCATGGAACTGGTCGAAATGTTTAGCGGACGAATCGGCGGTGAACGCATTGCTGAATTCGAAACCCCAGAACCGTGGGAAACCAGGCCGTTTTGCTATTCAAGCACCCGTTGGGACATGGAATGCCGAAACTCGCGCTTTGATGGTGGGATGATTCCGCTGCCGCTCGACATCGCTAAACGCTTGGATTCTGATGGCGATGAAATTCAAAAGCTCCTCGCTTCAGGTGCTTATCTCTATTACGCCGACCCTAAGATTCTGCCCAGTGTCGATCCGCGTTTTGTTAACAACGAAGCGCCGAATGAAGCGCTGAAATTGATATTTGCTGTTTCAGGCTACGCGCAGAACAACGCCATTCCCGTATTTCCATGGAAGGCTTGGCCATATCGCGCGGCGTATCCCTCGCCGCCAATGTACTCGTTACACTGGAAAGATGAGCAAATGATGCCTAAGGCACCACTGGCATGGAATTCATGGTATAGCAGTGATTTCACGCCGTTCTATCAACACTGGAATTCTTGGGAAGGGTGGTGCAACGGAGCTGCGGATCCCTCGCTGCCGGTGGACCGTGATCCGCTCATGAATGAAATTTTTCAGGCGAACATGAAATATTTCATGACGCTAAAGGAAGTAGATCTTTCTCTTCCTGAACGTACCACCACGGCAAATCCAACTATAAAGCCAGTGCGTGATGACTTAGTGAATGCGGTGGTTGCTTTCTGTCGCAATAAAATCGAGGTGATAATCGGCGATTCCGCCGAGTACGCTAAATATTACCAACCTCCTGAAACCACTACGACGGCGGAGTATCAAGCGCTCGCAAAGCAGTACGAAGGATATTTTCGAGACAAATGTCGTGCTGCTGAGCAACTTCCAGGTGTGCAGTATAACCCGCTAGACCCATTACACACACAGCGGGCGCAGATCGCTTTGCGAGTTCAATGCATGCGCTTCATGGCATTTGTGATGGGTACATTCTATCTTAAACGTCAAGGTGAGAATGAGCCAAATCTCACTGACTTTAAAGTTGATAATCAGTCATTGAGCGTCGACCGCCTGCGCTACTTTCACGACTGCTGTAAATCTTCAGCGATGCTCTATGCCGCAAGTTTCCCTTATGATTGGGGCGCCCCGCGACCGATCACGCGCTGCATTATGATGGACAATCCGCTGATCGAGTTTGATCTTTTCCAGTCACGTTCTCGGCCGTTAGCCGGAACCGCCCCGAGCATTTTGGCAGAAATGTGGAAGCCGATATCGGCTCAAACCATTACCAGTATTGGGTTGCCTGCTTTTTTTCCTGGTGTTTTACAGTATAATGCATCTGGAGTGGCTTCGTGGGACGTCACCAAATCCCCCTTCACCAAAGACACTCGCGCTGCGGGTCATCCATTCTGGGGGGATGCAAAGCACTTCACGCTGACCCGTCCCTTTGAAGCGGCTGAACGCTGCCGCCAACTGGTGTTTTGGTCGGTTGATTGGCAATCCTACGAAGATGTCGAAACCGCGCCCGGCGCGCCGCTCGATGCCAGTCGTGTTCCTTACAAGGGAATGGACATACCAAGGCTGAATACACCTAACGATCGTTATGAGGAGGACATTGGCGGAGTTTATGATGCGCTCCATTTACGGAATCCCGAACGGAATCTGCAATTTATCACCGACATGAGCGGGGTGAGCACAGGAGAAAATGTAACGAATTCTATTCTGGGATTACGTGACCGTGGCGACATCGGCCTTGGTAATATCAAGGTGGCCGTTGGTGCCTACGGCGCTGATCGCAACCATAACTATATTCTTGACCGTGGCGTCTTGCCCCGCTCCGTGCGTCAGCGGGCCCAAATGGTGGGGCGTTTCCAATTTTATGATCCTCGTATTCCCGTCACTCTTCGCTGAGGGCATTGATGATGCAAAAATATGATCCCCGCCCCGCAGCCGGATTCACCTTGATTGAGCTGATGATTTCCATGGCGCTGGGCATGGCGCTGGTCTATACGGCGGTAGCCGGTTTTCGCGTTTTGAGTCAAGCCATCACCGCTTCCCGACGGCTGTCGATTGAAAACGGTCTTATGCGGGTGGGCATGCAGCTGGCACTGGAAGAAGTTGATTTTTGGACCACCTCTGACGATCCGTTAGATGCCAACAAACAACCGCTGCGAACGAAATCGCCGCTGCGAGCCGGGGGAATCAACGGCGTTGCAGGAATGCCTTTCACTCCCTTTCTACAGGTAAATGACGTCATTACCGGTGGGAACTTCATCGACAACAGGTCTGGTCTGGATGAAATCGCAGGGAATCCACGCGGTGGCTGGAATCCGAATCCACTTGCCCGCGCTGCCTGGGATCAGCGGACGTGGACGCGTGCCAATGTTGCTGAGGCAGCAAATGTGGGTGATGGCGGAGGATATCAGTACTGGGGAACTTTTGGCATCTACGAAAACCTCGATCCGTTGGCTTCCTGGCATCATTGGTACGGTGGACAAGTTCTTGGCTTAATGGATGGGCTAGGATTCTGGGGGGTTTACGACTATTTACCGTCAAACGCATCCGTGGTCTACCATACCGCAAAGCCTGCGCAGGTGCCGAAAGACAGCAAAACTCCTGGCATATCGTGGGCAGAAGTCCCTTTGAGCCTGCTCGTAAATGATTCCTGGCTACGGGCGCCAGATGGCACAGACACCGTCATGAGGGGCCGCATTCGGAGTTCGAATGGCTCGCGTTATTTCATGCCAGGACCGGAAAAAGCGACTCCTGTTCTGAGTCGTAGCTTGGCACAAATTGGCTACGAAGTTCGTGCGCAAAATTGGAATGGAGATGCGGTAATTCCGCCATTCCTCGCCAACACGCGTACTGGACAGCAAACCCTACCCCAACGCCCAGCCCATTGGCCCGATGTGTCATTCGAAGTCCGACGGTTCATGGAACGTGGTCATAGCCTGACCTCATGCACAATTTCTTCCGCCCATCCGCTCACGGGAACGAAAATCGCCTTCTCTTTCGCGGTAGTGGGCACCACGTTGCGGGGCGCACGTCAACAGCGTTTGCCAGACATGGGATGGGCCGATCCGTTTACTGGTCCAACCCTTGATTACGATCACCCCAATCCTTTGCCCGAAGATTTGCGATAAAAATTATGCACCAAACTCAATCACGATCTGGTACGATTCTTATTATGGTTGCAGGAATTTCTGCGTTAATGGCGTCGTTGGCATTAACATTTATAATCAATGCCCGCGCTGATGTTGAAGAAATTGAGGTGACCGTGCGTGACGCGCAAGCGCGCATCATGTTGGTCGCAGCCTGTTCTTATATTATGGAAGCCTCACGCATCGGTTGGGAACCGATGACTCCGCCCGCAGACGAGACAAAAGCACCTACTCCAGTTTCAACCGAACACGTCGAAGCTTTCGGTTGGATTGATGTACGCGATGGCGGTCTTGGGCCCCGTATCGAAACGGGCGGCATTACTGATGCGGATCGAACATCGAGGACCTTAGAAAACAAGTATAACAACGGAGTTCGCTACCGAGTTATTGATGATAACGGAAACCCCCGGCCTATCGATAAGGGGCCTGCTGACAGTCAGGGCGGACAAAAATTTCCGATTGGTGTCGCCCGGCGTTTTCCCATGCACGTGCTCACTCGGCCACCTTTCGCGATTTCTCCAAGAGTAGCAGAAAACCCGGTCAATCTTGATGCGCCAGACAACGGGCGCTCTTATTTGCGCAATCCTGATCCCAGGCCTGCTATCATTACAACAACCAAAGTGAGTAATTCTGTTATCGGCGGAGTCGATTGGACCTACGGAACAGCAAGCGAAAAAAATGAGTGGGCCAAAGGCGACACCTTAGGGATCGGCGCCAACGGAAAACATGTCTTTAAAGTGCGGCAGGATTCGGTTGGAAAATCTTGGTTTCGTTTACTCCGCGAAAAATCGGGAGCCTCTTTTATCGTGACCTGTGGTGCTGGCGGTACTCTGGGATATCGCGATTGGAGCGAAGTCGGAACCGATCAACCGCTCTTTTTCAGCGACCCACGATTTTTTGAAGCCCTACGTAATAGCGAAGTTCGCTTATGGTATCGCGTCGAATGGAACGCCGCTACGGCAGTCCCAGACATGCAGTTTCTGCAACATTTACGTGAACATGCCTTCGAAGTCGGGGGGGTGGCTTTTAGAGGAGGCGCGGCGTACATGGATTACAGCGGCCAGTGGCGGGGCCCAAATATGGGCGGGACCATCCAGATGATTCAGCGCTTAGTCCACGAACCGCCGACGTGGTAAATGACGATCGCTCCCGTGGAATGGATGAGCCTAAACGCGGCAGTAGGAATTCAAATTTCCACCGCTCAGGAAAGGCAGGGTTTTAAATACCTTTTCGTATGATCAAGGACTTCACTAAACAGGTGAATCTTGTTTTTGATGTAAATCCTTTGCGCTCTTTGCTGCTTTGCGGTAAAATGGTTCTCTCCTGCGTTTTTTAGGATGATCGTTCGCGGTTCACCATTTTACCGCAGAGCCTGGCTTGCGACATCCATGCTTCTGGTCACAACTGTCGCCCTCATGCACGTATCTTCTTTTCTTGATCTGCGGTGTTTCGTGTGGGTTCAATCTCATTGGACAGCCACAGAAGAAAACATCGAACAGGAGACGCGGAGACGCAGAGATCGGAGGAGGGGGAGACGCTTGCCGGAGAGAATAAGCCTTTCGCTCCTCTTACCTCCGCGTCTCCGCGTCTCCTGTTCGATGTTCTTTTCGCTTTGATGAGCCCCAAGGACGGAGAAATGACCCACGATGAACGACGCAGAGCCTCTTTTCTTGATCTGCCGGCTGAGCAACTGACCGCGCATCAGCCACCGGCGTTGTTGGTCGAACGAGCGTTAGCAATCGTGGGCGCTGGCGGAAGAGTTCGTCTCAAAGCGCATAATGGCCTGGATTGCCTGCAATTAACCGAAGCCTGTGCGCAAGCAATGGCCGTCATCATGGGACTGCGTTTGCGCGGCGAAGGCCATGCTCAAGCGGCGTCAGGAATGTTGGTCGGAGCCAAAACCATGCGCATGACGCGTGCGGCAAAAACCGGTGACGTGGTGGAAGTGAGCGCAACGCAAACGGCAGAGCTTGGTCCGCTGCAACTCTATGAGGTCAGCGCGTCGGTCGGTGATGAGGTCATCCTGACCGGTGAACTCAAAGTCGTTCGTACCGGAGGCCCAGCGTGAAACGTATCCGCACTCGCATTGAACCGACGTGGGACTTTATCGAAGTGTCAACGCCGGTGCACTTCAACGAAGTGGACTCGATGAAGATCGTTTGGCACGGTCATTATTTACGTTACTGCGAAACTGCGCGTGAGGTCTACTGCGCAGCGCGGGGCTTGTCCTACGCTCAAATGGAAGAGGTCGGTTCCGTCGCACCAATTGTTCGTTGTCAGCTGGAATACCTTCGGCCAGCGCGCAAAGGCCAAGTCTTATCCGTGCGTATTGCGCATGTGCCAGAGACCCAGCCATCGTTGGTATTTTTTTATGAGATCATCGGTCCGACCGGAGACTTGCTCTGCGTCGCGGAAACCACGCAAGTATTTGTCGATAATACCAGCGTGCCTTTTTTGTCGCCACCGCCGCCGGTCGAAAAGTTTTTCGCGGCCATGAACGCAGGCTATCACGCCAAGCGAGGTGGATGATGTTACCGACCCAAGACGCGGTCGCGGCTGTGCGTGCGGTGCAGGTATCCGGCGCTAGCGCATCAGGAACCGCAATTTTTTCAGCAGACTTACCAGTGTTTATTGGCCATTTCCCAGGGCAGCCGCTGGTGCCAGGGGTGTATCTGTTGGCCGCCGTGGCCGAAGTTGCACGTCAAGCAGGCGTGGCTCATGGCCAGGTCATCGGCATCGAACGCGCGAAATGGTCAGCCCCCGCATATCCCGAACAAGATTTACGCATCACCGTAACGACGCGAGCGCAGGAAAATAGTTGGCGCGTCGACGGAGAAATCAGCGGGCCGAATGGCCTTTGTGCGACGTGCCGTTTGCTGATGGGGTAATCTTTCAACCTAAAAACCGCGATGGATAGAACACAGCCCAGCGGAACCGGAACCAAAGCGAAATTAAAGATTGGTGAATAACACACCACAGTGGGCACAGAGGGCACAGAGTAAGACCGTATGATTTTCCTCTGTGTCCTCTGTGCCCTCTGTGGTTTAGCACTTCTCATGCTTCCTTCTTTTTTTTCGGTGTCG
>JANMYZ010000471.1:0-2168 GCA_031382605.1 Planctomycetota bacterium
CTCCTACGGGCCACCGATTCTCCGCACCCTGCTCTCCACCCCGCCTCACGGCGACGCAGTTGGGATTGGATACGGGGGCGGATGCCGTGCCCCCGACAAGGACTTGCACCTTGCTGTTGATGTGCGCTGTTGGGCGCACGATCGCCGGCTGCCAGCCGGCCTGGGGCAATTTCTGGATTTTCCCTTACAGAAACAGCGTTCGATTTCGACCCTGCCGGCAGTCAGCGGTCGCAGGGAGAAGGTAAGAGCCATTCGTCTTTCGCTGTTTCATGCCATCACTCGTCGACGGCAATTGCAAAGAGTTGAGCACATTATGTGCTGTGTGGCAATGAACGCTGCTCAGCCATTTCCGCTTTCTCCGCTTTCTCGCCGTCGTCGTCGTCGCGTGATGTGGGCTGGATTGGCGTTGGCACTGTTGTTGAGCGGCTGGCTGCTGTTCTGGCCAATTCCGTATGATCCGCAGGCCTGGACTCCTCAGCCGAATCAGGGATTTACTGGAATATTTACCGCTAATCAGCAATTGACGGCGATCACTTCACCGACCGGCGTCGTGGGCGAAGGCCCGGAGGACATCGCCTTTTCTGCCGATGGCAGTTTCTGCACCGGCCTGGCGGATGGGCGCATTTTGCGGTTTGCTGCTGATGGCACCGCGCGGGGATTATTGGCATCGACTGGTGGGCGGCCGTTAGGCCTGATCTTCGACGCTCACGGTCATTTGCTGGTGGCCGACGCCGAGCGTGGCCTGCTCAGCATCGCCGCTGATGGCGCGATCACGTCACTGGTTAATCAGTACGAAGGCGTTCCCTTCGCATGCACCAACGAGGTCGATGTCGCAGCAGACGGCACGGTGTATTTCACGGTTTCGTCGCGCTTGCCGGTCAGTCAACATGTGCCGGCAGTGATTGAACATCGCGATGATGGCCGACTGTTCGCCTGGGACCCGGCCACCAAGCGCACGCGCCTAGTGCTCGCCGGGCTTGCCTGGGCGAATGGCGTGGTGGTGGCGGACGACGGTGAGTCTGTGCTGGTGGTAGAAACATCCGCGTATCGAGTGCGTCGCCTATGGCTCAGTGGTCCGCAGCGCGGAGAAGTCGACATCATCGCCGATAATCTGCCGGGATTTCCCGACGGCATCAATCGCGATGGCCACGGCGGCTACTGGCTGGCGATCCCGGCGCCGCGCGATGCGTTGCTCGATTTCGCGCATCCACATCCGTGGCTCAAACGCGTTTTACTGCGTCTGCCCAAGTGGATGCAACCCGCGCCCAAGCGATACGCCTTGATCATCCACCTCGATCACAACGGTCATCCCATCGAATCATTCCATGATCCCGCCGGAGGATTCGCGCCCATCGCCAACGTCGTCGCACACGACGGCATGCTTTACCTGGGTAGCTATCAGCACGATCGCATCGGCCGAATCCCAGCGCCGTGAGGAAGACGCGTCTTCGCGGTGGAAGTTTTATTCCAACTGCGTTTTTCCCCGTCAGTTCTTCGCCGTAAACGCCGCCGCATAAATCATGATTTGCTTCACCATTGCGGTCAGGCCATTGGCGCGGTTGGGAGAAAGATTGACGTTCAAACCCAGTTCCTCAATAAAATCGGGCGGCGCGGCAAGGATCTCGTTGGCTGTGTGGCCAGAATAAACTTTGACCAGCAACGCCACCAGCCCGCGCACCAGCACGGCGTCGCTGTCGGCGAGGAAAATGACTTTGCCGTCGCGTTGTTCCGCGTGCAGCCACACGCTGGATGAACAGCCGCGTACTTTGTTGTCGTCAGATTTCAGTTCTTCCGGCAGTGGGCTTAGCTCTTTCGCCAGCGCGATGATGCGCTTGTAGCGGCTCTCCCAATCCGGCAGTTCCTGAAACTCTTCGACCAGCCGCCCCATGTCCTGCAAAATACTCATGCGCGTGATGCTGGCTGCCGTCGCCGTTTCGCCAAGGCTACTTTTTTCGGACACAAAGAGCGTAGACGCAAACCCGCTAAGGCGAATTTCTCGGCCCGCGTCAGGCGTTTGATCGCTAGCTCACGCTTCAGCGCCGCGCTGCGATCGCTGACTTCTTCGCTCCACACCAGACGTACGGGTTTGCGTGAACGCGTATAACGCGCGCCTTTTCCAGCGTTATGTGTAGCCACACGGCGCGCCAAATCATCGGTCCAGCCGCATT
>JANMYZ010000486.1:0-1589 GCA_031382605.1 Planctomycetota bacterium
CTCATCTCCGCGTCTCCGCGCCTCCTGTTCGATTTTCTTCCTGCTTTGATGAGTCCTTAGGGCTGAGAAAGACCCGCGCTGATCACCGGAGATCTCATTTTACTCTAGCAAAGCACTACAGACTTTCACAAATCTATCTCCTCTCCAACATCAGCCGCATGAGCACCCTCTTTATCGAAATGCCCAGCGGCGTCGCTGGCGATATGTTGTTGGCCGGCCTGTTCGATCTTGGAGCGGACGCCCTGCGCGTGCAGCACGATTTGCTGGCGTTGGGCGTTGGTCCAATCCGCCTGACCACCAAACGCGTGCGACCCAGTGGCATCGCGGCGGTGCAAGTCGATGTCCACGCTGAACAAGAAGCACAGTGGGATCAACGATTCGCGGCGACGCATGAGCATGGAAATCAGCCACACGATCACGGTGATGGGTACGTTCATACGCATGAAACATTGCCGCGTCTGTCGCTCACCAAAACAACCGCAGCCCCCTCATCTGCGCACCGTTCTTACGGCGTTATTCGTGATTTATTAACCGCTGCTCCACTGGCTGAGCGGGTAAAAATTCGCGCCCATAGAATCTTTCGCGTGCTTGCCGAAGCTGAGGCACAGGTCCACGGCGTGTCAGTTGAGCACGTAGAATTCCACGAAGTCGGCTCACTCGATGCCATCGCCGACATCGTCGGTTGTTGTTTGGCGCTCGAACAACTCGGCGTCGATCGCGTGATTGCCGCGCCATTATTTCCAGGCAACGGCTTTGTCATGTGTGCTCATGGCCGCATGCCGGTGCCGGTGCCAGCCGTCGCCGTGATGTTGGCGCGCACCGGCGCACCGCATCGTCAAATCGCCCACGACACCGGCGAATTAACCACACCTACCGGCTGCGCGTTGGTGACAGCATTGGCCGATGATTATTTACGCCTAGGCCAAGAACTTTCCCTCACCAGCAGTCGCGTCGGCTATGGCGCTGGGCACAAAATTATCCCAGGACAGGTCAACGTGGTGCGCGTCAGCTTGGTCGAACAAAGCACCCTCACGCGCGATCAGGTATGCGAACTGCGCTGCCAAATCGACGACAGCACGGGCGAGCAACTTGCCGTGTTGATGGCCGACATACTCGCCGCTGGCGCCCGAGACGTTTATTTAACCCCGGTGTTAATGAAGAAAGGTCGCCCTGGTTACGAACTCACCGTGCTCACCGAGCCGAGTCAGCGCGAGCCCATGACCGCACTGGTATTATCCCGCTCATCCACCATCGGCGTACGTTACCATCTGGTCGAGCGCACGATCTTGGCCCGTCGCACCGCCAGCGTCAGCGTTCACGGCCATGAAATCCCACTGAAAATAGTCACCCTGCCCAACGGCAGCGAACGAGCGAAACCTGAAGCCGATGCCGTGCTGGAAGTTGCCCGCGCGCTTGGTTTGTCATTCGATGAGGTCCAACGTGAGGCGCTGAATGCGTGGGAAGAGCAACAGCAAGCGCCGCTTTGAGCCGCCCTAAGAACCCTGCTAATTACCCATAAAGTCGATTCTTGAATAAAGCCCCCAAAGGGGGCGACGTAAGGCCAGCCCGGCGCTTCAGCGCCGGGAAAC
>JANMYZ010000493.1:0-2908 GCA_031382605.1 Planctomycetota bacterium
ATTATTGCTGGTGTTCTGATAGCTCACGGCGCGCAGGGCGAGCTGGTAATTCGCCAGCGTATCGACTCCCACCAAACTCATCGTGCCAGTGCCGACCGTCCACGTGCCGACGATGCTGCCGACTTGCACGTACGACAACACATCTTCCGCGCTCTGATAATTGCCGGTGATTTGCACCACGGCTGAAGTGAGAGTGAGATTATCGACGTCAGCCACCGTCGTCGTCGCGGTGATCGCCGTCGCCGCAGCGTTCTCGATGTACGCCAGCGTCGTGCCTTCGATCGCAGCTAATACCGGCGCATCGTTCGTCGCCGTGATCGTGATCGTCCGCGTCACGGTGTTCGACGCGGTCGTACCGTCGTTCGCGATGAAACTCGCCGTACGCACCAACGTGCTCGGATTGTCGCTGGTGTTCTGATACGTCACTGCGCGCAGGGCGAGCCGGTAATTCGCCAGCGTATCCGAGCCCACCAAGCTCATCGTTCCGCTGCCGACCGTCCACGTGCCGACGATGCTGCCGACTTGCACGTACGACAGCACGTCTTGTCCATTCTGATAATTGCCGGTGATTTGCACCGTCGCCGAGGCAAGATTGAGATTGTCGATATCAGCCACCGTCGTCGTCGCGGTGATCGCCGTGACCGAGGCGTTCTCGATGTACGCCAGCGTTCCTGCTTCAATCGCGGCCAGCACGGGCGGACTATTCGCCACCACGATGTCAATCGACGTAGCGTTGTAGACCACGCTCATCGTCATGCCGGTGGTATTGTTGGTGATCTGAACGCTGGCGAACGTGCCGACGATGCTGCCACTTTGAATAACGCCGGTCGCTGTTCCTGCGCCACTGAGACCCGTCGCATCAATACTCAGAATCGAACTTCCACCGAGCGTTCGTACTCCGCTCATAGTCAAACGATCATAGTCAGTGCCGGGCGTGGTATAGCCCGCCACGCGCACGGCCACGGTGGAATTGGTTCCACCGGAACAATCCGCCGAACTCACGGTCAATGTACCTTTGGTCAAAGCCGATCCTGGTCTGATGGCGCCACCGTTATTCGTCACGCCCGAAGTCGTACCAGTGCCGCCGATTATTGCGCTGCTGGCGACCGTCACCGCACTGCTCGTCGCGATGGATCCATTCACTAACAGCGTCCCGGCATTCACTGTCGTCGCTCCGCTATACGCATTCGTTCCTGATAGTGTCCATGTACCCGTTCCAGATTTGGCGAGCGCAGTCGCGCCGGAGGAACTGTCGACGATCGCCGCATTGATTTCGCCCGTGCCTGCGGTCGATCCTTGCAGCGTTAACGTTTTCACGCCCACGCCGGTCGCCGTGAGCGCGCTGGTGAATCTCAGCAATCCTGTGCCTGCTTGCTCGATCGTGCCGCCGCCGGTGGTGCCCGCGAGATTGATCACACGATTGGTATTTTGCGCCGTGCCGGTATACACCAACGTTCCCGTGGTCGTGGTGCTGCCCAAGGCGATGGTGCCGTTCGCCGCCAACGTCGGCGCCCCGACCGCGCTGGCTCCGCCCGACACATCCAAAATGGTATTGATGCTGAGCGTGCCGTCCTGCACCGACGTGGTGCCGGTATAGGTGTTCGCGCCATTCAGCACCAACGTTCCGCCCGCGCCCTGTTGAATCACCGTACCGCTACCACTGATCACGCTCGCGAAACCGGCTCCTTGCGTGATGGTGTCAGTGCGATTGAAAGCCAATGTCGCGTTGTTGGTGATCGCGCTGCTCGTCGACAACGAACCGGTCGCGCCCCCATTGCCGATTTGCAACGTACCCGTCGTGATGGTGGTGGTGCCGGTATAGCTATTGGCAGCACTGAGGTTCAGCGTGCTAACCCCGGTTTTCTCCAAGGCACCAGCACCAGAGATTATGCCATCCAAAGTCTGGTTTGCGGTGCTGGCGTACGTCAGCAGAACATTGGCGCCAACGGCAATGGTATTGGCGTAGGTGCCGCTCCCCAATTGCCCCGACCCAACAACCGCATTGCCAGATGCACCGACCGTGGTCGAGCCAATATACAACACGCTTGGAGTAACGCCTCCGCTTGACGTTATCGAGACGGCTCCGGTAAAGGTATTCACCGCGCTTAAATGCAGCTTATTGTTGCCATCCGCTTGATGACCGAAGGTCACCAAAAGACTGAGCGCGGAATCAGTTGTATCCGAAATAGCCCCGCTAAACACCATCCACACACGGTCGCCAGCGGAACCTCCAGACCCATTACCAAGCGTAAGCTCAAGTGTTTTTGTGCCGGTTCCGGTCGCTGTCACAGCGCCAAATGTATAACCCGTGTCGTTACCTCTGACATGGATCGCCACCGCTCCCGCACCGTTACTGATAAGGTTGATCGTTCTGTCGGTTGGATTATTGCTATTGTTCTGCGCGATATTCGATTCCAGCGTCGAACCATTCACCAGATCAATCGTGGCACTTGCTCCGGTGGGTGCGCCAAAAGGACCGCTTACCCCTGCGTTCGTCAACGGAGTGCCGAACTGAAGGATTCCTGCTGCTGTCGTTGAGGTTTTTCCCGTATAGGTATTTGTTCCGTTAAGATTTAGTATGCCCGTCCCGGCTTGCGTCACCGCACCAGTACCGCCTATCACGCTATTAAAATGAGTCCCCTGCGTCACGGTATCGGTGCGATTTAAAGCCAGCGTCGCATTGTTGGTGATCGCGCTGCTGATCGACAGTGATCCGGTAGCACCGGCGTTGCCGACCTGCAACGTGCCAGCACTGATCGTCGTCGTGCCGGTATAGGTGTTGGTTCCCGTCAACGTTTGCGTGCTGCTGCCGGCTTTGGTCAGAGCGATCTTATTGGTGCTGCCATCGCTGATGATTCCGCTGAAAGTCGTGTTGTTGCCCCCGCTGACCGTCAGCGTCACGTCGATG
>JANMYZ010000499.1:0-17631 GCA_031382605.1 Planctomycetota bacterium
CCGTTCCCCATGAACGGCCATCTCCAACTCCCGAACCTCTCCATCGGCCTCGGTCACCCTCTCGCGATCATCGCGGGCCCCTGTGTCCTCGAATCGCTCGACCTCGGCCTCACCATCGGCCGCCACGTCCAGGCCATCTGCACGCGGCTTGGCCTCCCCTACATCTTCAAGGCCTCCTTCGACAAAGCCAACCGCTCCAGCATCTCCAGCCCCCGCGGCCCTGGGCTTGAGCAGGGTGCCTCGTGGATCAAGAAGATCGGCGAAACGTTGAGCGTCCCCACCACCACCGACATCCACGAACCCAGCCACGCCGAGCCCGTCGCCAAACACGTCAGCATCCTCCAGATCCCCGCCTTCCTCTGCCGCCAGACCGATCTCCTGCTCGCCGCGGGCAAAGCCGCCGCGGCACACGGTCGCGCCGTCAACGTCAAAAAGGGCCAGTTCGTCTCACCGGGCGAAATGGCCGGCCCCGTCCGCAAACTCGCCGAAGCTGGCTGCACCAACGTCATGCTCACCGAGCGCGGCACATTCTTCGGCTACAACCGCCTCGTTAACGATTTCCTCGGCGTCGCCGACATGATGGCCCTGAAGGTGAAGGGCCGCGACGGCACCATCCCCGTCTGCTTTGATTGCACCCACAGCGGATGCATTGCTGTTGGTGACCGCCAAGTCACCTTCACCAATAACGAAGCGCTGTTCCATTCCGTCTGGATCAAGAAAGGTGGCAAAATTCACTTCGTCGATCGACACCAATGTCCATCCGACAACCTTATCACCGGGCTTGAGCGTTACAGGTTCGGTTGCTCCTGGCATACGCACGATCACCGCTTCATGGCCGTCCACCGATACCAAACCATAGGTCAGCGGCGCGTTGCTCGGCGCCGGGACCAGCTGAGGGAAGATCAGAACTGGCGGATTTGGCACGATCACGATCACCGAGTCTTTCGGTGGTGGAATTGGATTAGACGACGGTGGCAGACTATCAAGACGACGGTCAGGATTGCGTTCAGCAATGCGATCGTTCAAAGGCACAAACGGATTTTCATTATTGGTATAGAACTCAGTGAAGTCCGCGATCTGCGGCACGGCAGCATTCAATCGAACGATGTCTGCGCCTTCCCAAGTCGGTTGACCTGGATCGATTGATTGAGGAACACTGGCCAACCACCAAACGATGCTGGCGATCAACAGGATCGCCGCCACGCCGGCGGCCAATGGTTGAACATCAGGGGCGCGCATGAAACACCGGCTTCCCACCACCATTGGTCGCACGAGGGGATGCACGAGTTCCGCCGCTGCTGACGGGCTGAAATGCCAATGGATCGTTGGCGCGTTCCTCTTCGGTAATAAAATGCATCGCGGCAAGATCAAAAACCGCATCAAGCTGCTGGACCGAGTCCTTGGCCTTGGCGTTATCGCTCTTGATTGAAAAACCGCGCAAAATCAGCGGATAGTCCTTGGTCTTACCATCTGCCGTCGGCGTCACTTGGCTGATGCGATGCAGCACCCATAAAATATCTTTCAGACCACCGCGCACCTCCAACTTCAAGGGATATTCTTGCACTAATACCGGACGAGATTCTGGGCCAGTCTTGACTGCGTCGAAATGACTGACTTTTAAATTTTCAAGCGGTGTTGGCGTGCCAAAAGCGATGGCGACTACTTTTTCCGTTAATTGCAGCATCGACATTAAGTACGGTGCCTCGCGGTCATCCGGCACCTTCGGATCAGCACCGAAGCCAATATTTTGATCATAGCTAATCTTTTTCGCTTCTGCCTTGTTGCGCAAACCCTCGCGAACCTCAGTGAAACGCTGCTTAAATAAATACCCTGGCTGTTTGGCGTCAGCCGGAATCGCGAATTCTTTCGCGAGCACGAAGCTGGAATCTCTTTTCAAGTTTTCGATCGTCAAACGCATGGCTTGATTCGCTTCAATCTGGCGATCGACGTGGGCCAGCATGTCTTCACTACCACCCTTCGCGTGCCTGTCTTTTTCCTGCCCTGCTTGTTCAGCCAAAGCACCGCCGTCGGAAATAACCCAAAAGGCAATCAGCACCACGACCATGGTGCCGCCAAGTACCAGCCACCCCGTCTGGGTTTCTTTTTTTACGTCGGGCATCATGGATTCGACTCCAACGCTTTGGGCGCTGCGGCCGAAACTGAACTATTGCTAGTGATCTGATCGAGCTTCGTCGCTTGGAAGTAAAATCTCAGTTTAAATGGAAAGCGACCAGGTTCGTTTGCCGCAACCGGCCGACGATTTGTTCGTCCGCCAGGCTGAGGCTTGGTCTTATCTGCATCGTTACGATCAACGAGATGAACCAATACTTTGTCGTCGCGAAATAGACCAAGCGTATCTTTACTCGCCTGCCACTTCGCAATAGCGACGTTATAAGTTTCAAAGAATTTATTCATCTCAACGTCAGTTTTTGTATTGTCGAATTTCACCAAGCCTTCGACGTCCACAGCCCCGCGATCAATCGCACTATCAGGACGATTGCTTTTCTTATTTGACGTTGAAGCCCCCGCATTCACACCGCGATCATTGGCTTTGTTCGGATCCGTCACTTCTGCATCGCTAGCGATACCGACGGTTGCCAAACTGGTAATCCACAATTCTGGCGAATGAATCGTCTGCTCTTTCAAAGCGCGTACGGTGTACAATAAATCGCGACCGGCAAAAACGCGGCCAGCGATCGCGCGTAAATCTTCCGACAAGCCGTCACGTTCCTTGCTCAGCGCTTCGAGCTTCGCCTGTAATTCGTCGTGCCGTTGTTGGAAGGCGCCGTAAGAGTCGATATTCGCCTGAGCCACCCACTGTTCATTCAACATGGTCCAGCCAGCAAAGAGCATCGACACCAGCAAGCACGCCGCCGCAACATAAGGCCACGCCAATTTTGAGCGCCACAATTGCTGGCGCAGAACGCCATCCGGAGTGAGATCAAGCCGACACGTCCCTGGAATCGTATCGGCTGCGGCAATCGCCAAACCAATCGCCGTGGCAAATTCGTGCGGCCGTTCAGGAGCACGACCGGTCAAGCCATCACAAGGATCGAAGCGCGTGACCGGCACATTGAAACGACGCTGTAAATAGGTGTCCAAGCCGTCAAGGCCCGCACCGCCGCCGGTCAATAGCACTTTGGTGATCGTCAGTTGTCGCGCATGAATCTGCGTACGAAACCACGCCAGTGAACTGGCGAGCTGACCATACAAATTCTCTGCCACCTTGGTCAAATCCGGGCCAAGCGTGCGCGAGGCAATTTGCTGCGTTGCTCGCCCAGGCGCCGCGACTTGCTCGGTCTTTGAATCGGGGAAAGGCACCCGTGTGGTCGTCACCGTCGGGAAATTATGCGCGCTCGATCCACCGACATCCAATTGCAAACCACCGGTTAGGTCTTCGCCTAATTTTTCCTGATGGTCAAGATCATCAACTAATACCAGCGGCTCTTCGTCGGTTAGCGAATGTGGATGATGATCATCGGCCAACTCTAAATCGCCGAGATTGATCTCGCCGCTTAGTTGAGGGATAGCCGACTTATTTACCGCAGGTCGAGGATCGTCATTCAATTCCAAATCACCGAAATCAATTTCACTGGGTTGATGAACGATCTCATCGCTGACCTTCGGCATAATGGCCGCCGAAGAAAGTGGCACAGAACGAATGATTTGCGCTTTCGGCAACATCAACTCTGCCAGCGGCGCAGCGCGGCCATCGCCAGCGCGTAGACGTTGCTCGTTCGCGGCGGTGACAAGTCCATCACTGCCCGTCAGTGCATTGGCAAAACTATCACCACCGATGGGTAACTGACGACACGCCAATAACCGACGATCACCAACCAACGTCACGCTGGTGGTGGTCGCGCCGATATCGACCAGCAAGGCAAGCTCATCGTCTTGCACCGGCGGCAAAACCACCGTGGCATTATAAATCGCTGCTTGCGCCGCGTGGATGGCCTGAGGCGTGATGCCGACCGCAGCCAAACCTTTGAGCGCATCGTGGGCATGAGCCGGTTGGGTCAAAACGCAGCAATGAATGAGTTCGTCGCTTGCCAGCGGTACGGGGAAACTATCGGCGGCCAATTCGGTGGACTCAATGGCTTGCATCAACTCCAAGCGCAAAAGACGCAACAAGCGATCTGGCGGCAACGGAATGGTGCCCACGTATTTGACCAGCGTCACCAAATCGCCATGCGCGACACAAGGAGAACGGCCAAGCGGTACTTGGCGTTTCAGTTCTTCAATGACCTCAGCCAGCGGACGCGTTTCACCTTCAGCGTCACGTCGGCGCACCTCGCCAAAACCGCTGACCGCAAACGCACGACCTGCACGCCGCAGCGCCACGGCGCGCACCGTGTGATGGCCTATATCCAAACCAACGAACGTGCGTGCCATTAGCGCCGACGTTCTCGCCGCCACAAAGGGCCAGCATCTTCATCCTGTTTCGCGGCAGGGTCGGGCTTGGCCGCTTCTGCCTCGCTGTTTTTGGTCGCCGCGTCTATTTCATTTGGCAACAAAACACGCGCGGTGTCACGCAGGCGCTGAATTTCTTCGCCCTGCTTGGCGCCGTGTGGGTCGATGATGTGAGCGGTGAGAAAAATCATTAAGTTACTGCGTGTACTCTTGCTGCTGTCACGACGAAAAAGACTGCCAATTACAGGTACGCGCGACAAAAAAGGCACGCCAGTAGTATTACTTTGCTCTTTTTCCCGCGTCAAACCGCCAAGGATAACCGTACCACCGTTTTTCACATGCAAGGCCGTCACTAGTCGACGAGTATCAAATTCTGGTGGTGACTGGACATTATTCGTAATGGGAGCTTCGCCAGACGCTCCCCCAGAATTTGAGAATGCGAAATTGGCCGGCGCTTTGGTCAGTTCTCGTACCGTTGGCGTAACACTGAGAGTGATGATGTCACTATTGCGCGCCACCGATGGACGCACTTTTAGGGAAATACCTTCATAATCTTTGGTAAATTGCGGTACGAGTGTCGTTGAAGAATAATTGTAGCCTGGGTTAATCACATTCCCGTTGTTCGGTTGATCTGGGTAGGCCGGGGTGTTGTTTGTGCCGGCACTTTGAAAACTAGAAACGTAGGAGATGTCCTTACGAACTTCAATAATCCCGACGGCATTGTTGAGCGTCAAGATCTTAGGTTCGGAAAGCGTGTCCGCCTTACCATTTTGCTCCAATGCCGATATCTGTGCCTTAAATTTCAAAAAGTCATTCGGCGCCACCAATACCTGAGCAAACAAGCCACCTGTCGCCGCCGGGGCGATGCCTGAGATATTCCCAAAGGCAGAGCCAAGGCTCGCACCAGGATCTGTTGCTGCCTGTGCAGCAGTTGGGGGATTTAAACTATTATTCGGTGCACCAACATAAGTATCTCCACTTTTCCCTCCGCCAGCCCAGTCTATGCCCAATTCCTTGGCCCCAGCATCGCTCACTTCGATAAAACGCGCTTCAATCAAAACCTGCGTACTTTCATAATCAAGTGCGTGAAGCAGGCGCTTAACCTCAATTATAGTGTGCGGTGTTGATCGAACGTAGACCGTGTTAGATTTCTTTTCAAAGTAAATTTTTCCCTCAGCAGGCCAGCCAACTACGATATCTGGTACCTTTTCCAAAAACCGTTCAAGATCTGAGATAAACTCTTTTTGAGCACCTCCCTGCTGCCCGCCATTTGCACCGCCACCAGGACCAAAAAGATTTGCGCCACCGCCAGCCTGTTGCGGCTGACCATTCTGCCCGCCGCCACCTGCGCCACCACCACCGCCGCCAGGATCAGCGCCAAGTTGTGGTTCAGTAACGACGTCGGTCAAACCTGAAGTAATACGGATGATTTCGGTAACCATGACATCACTGGTAGCACTCGAAATATAAACGGTTCCACCTGAGTAATTATATCGGATATTTACCAGTTTCGAAATGGTGGAGAGTGCGGTCTCAATCGTTTCATTGACCAAATGAATGGTCAGCGTTTCCGTGCCCAAGGCGCTATCCAGGATCACATAGTTGATGCCAGCGATGGCAAACAACGGCTGAAGCACTTCACGAACTTGGGCACTCTTCGATCCGTTGGTCGTACCATCATAGATCAGATCGAGCCGCTGAAGCATAGTCTTTTGCAAGGAAGCACGTTCGATGTCAGCAACATCTTCATCGAAGATGAAAATCGTCCGCTTTGCCTTGGGCAGTTGGCCGGGCATTATGGCGTCATCTGCTACGTCATTTATGGCATCCTCACGACGGAGTGCCCGATCCTTCAATAATTCGCTCCTTTCGCGCTCCACCATTTCTGTCAAAATGCGAAATTTTAATTTTAGCGCTGCCGGATGATGCGGATAATCTCTAAGAATAGCGTTACATACCATCGCTGCTTCGACAAAGCGCCGTTTGTGGGCATAGTATTCGGCTACATCCAAGCGTTTGGCGACCGCCGCATCAGCGCGTGAACGTGCGGCTTCATAGTCGGGATCACCGATCACCAATTCTTTTGCCTTCGCTTGTTGGCCAAGAATCTTGCCAATTTCATCTTCCATCGCAGCAATGCGCAATGATAAGAGCGTCTGTTTTGCCAACGCGTCCTTGGGATTCGCTGAAACGTGCAATTCTAATAATGCGATTGCCTCATCACGATGACCAGCTGCGGAGAGAACGTTGGCGCGGGTCACTTCGCCAGAAGGTATTGGTCCACCTACACCACCCTCTTGGGTTCCTGATTCCACCGCGACTCCATGACCAGTCAGCCCAAGGATTGCTAACGTTGACACCATGGTAGCGACTAGGCCACGACAACGCTGAGGATAAGGATTGGTCATGCGATCTCCACGCGGGGACTTGCTGGACGACCAAGTGAACATACACGATATTCCGCTGCAACCAAAATAGTTGCGGCAAAACCATTAAGGAAACGAAACATGGGCCACCACACTGGACTTTTTGAAGCACAGCGTTCACGGGGTGGGCGTTTCATAGACTTCAATGGTTGGGACATGCCGGTGCAGTTCGCCGGTATTACTGCTGAACACCAAACGGTGCGCACCGCTTGCGGAGTGTTCGACCTTGGGCACATGGGCCGTTTGCAGTTGCAAGGGCCCGATGCGCTCGGCTTGCTTGGACGCCAAGTTTGTCGCAGCCTTACCGACATGCGTCCGGGCCAAGTGCGATACGGCTTGGTGTTGGCCGATGATGGCACGGTCGAAGATGACGTGCTGGTCAGCCGTGAAGGTGAAGCATCATTTCATGTGGTCGTCAATGCGGGAAATTGCGAAAAGATTTTGACCCGCTGGCAGGCTCTTGCCGGAAAGTCGCTGACTGACTTGACCCGCACGCAAGCCATGATTGCCGTGCAAGGTCCAACGTCAGCCGCGTTGTTAGCCGGTATGGGCTTGGATGGACGGCACCTGAAATATTACAGTTTTTACGACGGAATGTGGTCGGGCAGCCCCGTGCGCCTGAGCCGCACCGGCTATACCGGTGAAGATGGCTTCGAGTGTTTTCTGTCGAATACCATCGCCGAAAAATTCTACGAAGCGGTGGTGGCGGCTGGAGCGATACCCTGCGGGCTTGGCTGTCGCGATACCTTGCGACTCGAAGCCGGCATGCCGCTCTACGGCCATGAACTGGATCGCACCGTTACTCCGGTCGAGGCCGGTTTGAGTTTTGCGCTGAATAAAGCTGGTGGTTTTATCGGTGCCGACGTGGTGATGCGCCAGGCAACGCAAGGCACCAGCAAGCGCTTGGTCGGTTTGCGAATGAAAGAAAAGCGCGTTCCCCGTCAAGGCTATGCCGTGCTGCATGACGGTGCGCCAGTCGGCATCATCACCAGCGGCACGCTTTCGCCGACGCTGGGTTCGGCAATCGGCATGGCCTACGTGCCGACCGCGCTATCGACGGTCGGCTCCATCGTTACGGTCGATGTGCGCGGCACGCCCTGTGAAGCAGAAGTGGTCGCCTTGCCGTTTTACAAACGCGCAAAAGGCTAATGAAGATTAAAATAGGCTGAAAAAACTGTTAGAATACAAACGCCGACGGCCATGACTGCTGAGTCATGGCCGTCGGCGTTTGTATTCCAACTCAGTTTTCAGACTGATTACTTGTTCCCAATCTGCTCGTAGCGCCAGATCACTTCTTGCGACAAACACGCGTAAGCCGTGCTCAGCAAGCGTCCGGTATCGCTACCGTGGAACTCCGTTCCCGCGTAATCCCAACTGCCGTTGAAGCAAGAATCGTCGGTACGCTGGGAGTTCGACAGCAACGTGGCGACTGGTTTATTCCATTTGTCCCAGCGTTCGCCACCGATCTGGAAAATCGCCAGAGTATTGTAATACAAGATGTACGTGTTGGTCGGATAGGTGGTCGGATAATTATTTTTCATGATGGAATTTGCCATGGTTTCCAACATCACGTCGCCCTTATGATGGCCAAGATAAACCGCACAGAGAGCACCGACGCTGAAGAGATGTCCTGTAGCACCATTGTTACCGGCCTTGTCTGAATTGGCGTCGTAGGTGTACGGAAAGAACGACTCGCTTTGATACGGATCAAGCGTCTTCCATTCCGGGTTGCTCGCTTTCCAGGCGCGTTCAAGCCAGACTTTGGTTCCGGCCATTCCTGAACCAACTTGCAGTCCAGCGCCCAACGCACTTTTCAGCGCCATCAAATTCCATCCCGTCACTGACGTGTCATTGCGCGCAGCATTGCCCTGCACGTAATCCCAGCCAAGTCCGGAATACGCTGGGTCACTGGCTTTCGGATCTTTGGCTTGGCGCGCAAGAATGATATTAATCGCCTTTTGTGCGGGTCCCTTAAGGCTCTCGTCACCAGTCATGCCCAGCGCTTCCGCAAGCGCCATGGTTGCCACGGCGTGTTCGTAATTTCGCTCGCCGAATAAGCCCTCGGCACTCTGTTGCGCCAACAGCCATGCCATCGCCTTGGTGACCGTTGGACGGTATTTATTCGGCACATGATGATCATAACCCGCACCAAGGAAACACATCACCGCGTAAGCGGTGCAGGCGATATCTGCGTTACCGGCTTGATTAACCCCAGGCTCACACTTCGGCATACCATCAAGGCAATTGACCTGATAAGTATCCACATCCCACATGCCGTTGGGGCTTTGATGACGTTTGAACCAACGCAGCGCAGCCTCGGTCGATTTGGTCCGTTCTGGACCAGTGCGACTTATGGCAGAGGCGCGTATTTTTCCTCCACCTTTGCGTTTGCTGAACATGCCTGCACCGAGGTTGCCTGCGCCAATCGACATGGACAGACCTTTGCTTCCCGTCTCAACGGCAGCAACCGCATCGGTTTCGCCAGGGTTTCCTTTTTCCGGATGCTCTTCTTCGAAAGTCGTTTCGACATCGGTGACTTCTACCACTGACACCGGCTGAGTTTTTTCCGCCTGCTCGGTAATTATTTCGATGTGATCTTCCGGATCTTTGATGGAGAAATTTTCTTTCGGCTTTTCCTGCTGAGTCTCTGGCAGAGTCGTTACGCGCAGAGGTGGCAGCTCCTCTTCCACTGGTGCTGACGCATAAACGACGGCTGCCATAATGGCAACCATCGCCGCGTGAGCGCCGATGCTCATCAGCCATGCCGGCGCAGCGCCCTTCGAGTCGTTTTCATTGGTCGACGATTCGATCACCTCCGTTTCAATGATAACGGGATCCTGATCGGCGGGTTGATTGAGTGGCGCAGTCATGGGATGGTCCTTCATCGTGCTGGGGTGATGCACGATGAACGCCCATGTTTCACCACAGTTCATCAGTTCTTCAGCAGCTTGATGACGCCATACGAAAAACCCGGAAAGACGTGAACTCTGCGTCAGAGCTTGCGTTTGACCGCGCTTGGATCAGTGACGTGGACGCCAAGGTTTCGCCAGTGCTGATCGTCAAAATAAAAATTTCAATTCTGCCTGCCCGGATAACTGCCCGGATAACTATCCGAAAAAAGCCTCGACGAGCGCTTACTCGTCGTCGTCGCTCGCGCCCTTCATGTCTTTGCTGCCGCCCAGGCGCCAACGTAAGTAGGCGTCGATGAACGGCTGAATATCACCGTCTAAAACTTGATAAGCCTGACTGGTTCCATGCCGCGTGCGCAGGTCTTTCACCATTTGGGTGGGCTGCAAAAAATAACTCCGGATCTGGTGGCCCCAACCAATGGTGCCGCGCTCGCCTTTCAAATCTTTCAATTCGTCAAGGCGCTCCATATCTTTGAGCTGCTGTAATTTCGCGCCCAACATTTTCATCGCGCGACTTTTATTTTGTACCTGGCTGCGTTCGTTCTGACACGCGACAAAAAGACCCGTCGGAACGTGGGTGATGCGAACCGCCGAATCGGTTTTATTGACGTGCTGACCACCAGCGCCCGATGCGCGGTAGGTGTCGATGCGCAGTTCTTTCTCATCGATTTTGATGTCGGCGACTTCGTCCATTTCCGGAGTGATTTCAACCGCAGCAAAGCTAGTTTGACGTTTGCCGTCAGCATTAAAAGGGCTCATGCGCACGAGGCGATGAGTACCCATTTCTGATTTCAGCTGACCGTAGGCATTTGGCCCTTTGATCGATAATGTGCAATTTTTCAGTCCGGCTTCGTCGCCAGGCAACATGTCGACCACTTCCATTTGGTAGCCCGCACGTTGGCAATATTGGCTGTACATGCGGAATAACATTCCTGCCCAGTCGCAAGCTTCCGTGCCGCCAGCGCCGGGTTTGATGTACATGAAAATATTCGAGCGATCGTATTTGCCCGACAGTGCCAAGCTCAATTCCAAACGCTCGTAGCGAGCGGCCAGGCGTTCGGTCTCGGCGGAAATTTCATTGATGCCGGTCTCGTCCTTGTCGGCCTCGGACATCTCTAACAATTCAAGGCTGTCGATCACCGCCTGATTCAATTCGACGTACGGATCGACCACGGTTTTGACCGCTTTCAGCGCCACGACCATCTGCTGCGCCTGGGCTTGATCGTTCCAAAATGCGGGATCGCCCATGCGCATTTCGTAGCGCGTGATCTCCTCCTGCTTGGAGGCGAGTTGCATGATTTTGGCGAACTCATCGAGCTTGCGCTTGAGTCCCAACAGCCGATCGCGGCATTCGCCCACAGTAGCCCCCTCCCAGGAGTGTCGCGGGAGTGTGGTGGCGGTGCGCCTCTGACAAGCCGGACGCCGCCGCGCCATGGCGTGCGCAAACTTGGGATCTATGGTGGCCCACTCGGAGAACAGCGTGCAAGTAGGCGATCGACAATTAGTGATGCGGGTTCTGGCGCAGGGCTGGCGCTACCGTTGGATGATTATTTTATCACTCATCGGATCGGTTGGCAGCGGCGCCTTAATGGCTTATTTGCTGACCCAATTGCAGCCGCTGTTTTCCTTCATGGGACAAGCGAGCCAAGCGGGTGCTGAACTTGGTGCCGCCGACGTTACCAAGGTCACCAACGCCACCGGCAATCTGACCGATCTTGGCTTAAAACTGCTGCTTTTGGCGCCTTTAGCCGCGATCGCTGCGTATCTGGCGTGGTGGGCAGGCCAATGGGTAGCCAATCGCACGATGCAAGATTTGCGTGGCAACGTATTGGGACATTTGGTGCGGCTTGATCTGGCGTATCACCACTCCCTGAGCCGGGGCGATATGCTGACGCGTTTGACCACCGATCTCAGCGGCGTTTTGCAGGTTCAAAAATTGCTCTACGGCAAACTTACGCAGCGGCCATTAGAGTCCTTCGGCATCATGGCCTTGGTGATGTACACCGATTGGCGACTGGGCGTCGGCATCCTGGCGATCATTATTCCGGTGATTCTTTTATTGGTGCCCTTAGTTCGACGCACGCGCACCCGCAGCCAACGAGCACGCGAAACGCTGGTCGCCAATTTCAGTGTGGTCGAACAAATCACCGCTGGCATCAAAGTCATCAAAGCCATGGGATCGACTGAGCGCGAACACCAGCGCTACGCCAAACACAATCATCAGTTGTTCAATGACAACATGCGCGTGGCCAGGTCGCGCGCACAGTCTGACTCCATTACCGCAGGAGCGATCTTCGCGATTGCTGGCCTGGGAATGGTGATCGCTGACTGGATCATTGGAAATAACTGGCTGAAACCTGGGCTGTTGATTCTCGGACTCGGCGCCCTGGCTCGTTTAATTACCGCTGTGCGCGAAGTTATCCGCACCTGGGGTGATATGCAGGAACAACTTCCCTCGGTGAATCGCGTGTATCTTTTGCTCGAACAACGCAGCGCGATTGCCGACCGCCCTGGTTCGCAACCGTGTCCCGCACCACGTTCGCTGATCCGATTGGAAAAAGTTACGTTTAGCTATCAAGCCAACGCAGAAGCCGTGCTGCGCAGTGTCGATCTTGACATTCCTGTGGGAAAAACCGTTGCTTTAGTCGGTCCCTCTGGCGCGGGTAAATCAACCTTGCTCGATTTGCTGCCACGTTTTCACGATGTCAGCGGCGGGCGCATTACCATCGACGGCGTCGACCTGCGTGATTTCCAAGTCGATTCTCTCAGTCGCCACTTCGCCATCGTTCAACAAGACAGTTTCCTATTCAACGACACCATTTATTCCAACATCAGCTATGGCCGTCCTGAAGCCACCAAGGACGACGTTGAAACCGCCGCCAAGCGAGCCCACGTCCACGATGCGATTCTGTCACTCGAAGGCGGACTGGGTTACGACACCATGGTTGGCGACCGTGGCTCGCGTTTATCTGGCGGTCAGCGCCAACGAGTCGCCATCGCGCGCGCACTTTTGCGCGATGCTCCTATTCTGTTGATGGATGAACCTACCAGCGCTCTTGATGCTGATAGCGAACGCCACGTCCAAGCGGCCTTGGCCGAGCTGATGCGCGGACGCACGGTGGTGGTCGTCGCTCATCGCTTGGCCACCGTCCAACACGCCGATCGCATCTACGTTCTTGCTGGAGCAATGACGCGCGACGGCCAAGAAGATCCGCGACGGGGCACGGTGGTTGAATCCGGCACCCATTCGGAACTGATTAGCCTGGGTGGGGATTACGCCGAACTGGTAAGGCTTCAGCAGCTGGCACGTTGAGCCGATAAACTCCGGCGCTTACCCTAAAAAAACGCTGTAGAGAACCATTTTACCGCAAAGCCCCCAAGAGCGCAAAGGTCTTACATCAAAAACAAGAGTGACTCGTTTGGTGAAGCCATTGATCATTCAGGTTTTATTTTTGATCTCCGTTTTCCTCTGTTTTCCTTTGCGTCTTAGCGGCTTTGCGGTGGAAGTTTGAATTCCTACTGCGGTTTTTAGGCTTACCGCAGGACGTTACCGCCATCATCTGGAGCGGCAGGTTTATCGCGGAGTTCATTTCCGCCATCATCCGGCAGCGGTTTCACTTCATCCACCGTCGGTACATTGGCAGCGTTCTTTGCCGCACTTGCAGGGACCACGGTTTCTGCCGCACGGGTCAGAAAGTGCGCTGGATACGCCGTACGCATTGCCGTGAGCGCTTCACGCGCTGCGTCGACTTGGCCCATTCGTGCGTGCGCCAACACTAAATAGTACAGTTGACGTGGGTCCTTTTCGCTCTTGGCGGTCAAACGTTGTTCTAATGCTTTCCATTCTTTGGCTTCCGCCAGTTGAGTTAGTTCTGCGTCTTCATGACTGAGCGTCCCATCAGGGGTCGTCGGTAGGCGTGGCCCAACCACCTGAATAATACCGCTGATCGCCCCCGCCAGCGGGTCGCCGCCTTTGCCAGCGATTGACACGTGGCTATCAGTCCGACCCGTACTCCAAATTTTACTTTCTAAAATTTCATCTCCGCCTGAGCTGCGCCGATCCAGACGAATGACCACCAATTTTTGTTCGGTTGCCGTCAAATGATTAGCGATGGTCGGTGAAATCACCAAGTCCTGAGCCCTAACGCCATGACTTTCTAAGCGTTTTATCGCCTCTGGACCAACCAAGACCTCAACTTGTTTGCCGCCGATGCGAGCAAGTTCCTCGCTCACCACTTGCGCTGATGCTTCGCCGCTGGGGTCGGAGAATAAGACGAGAATAAGAAGGAGGTGCGTCATGAATCGGAGCATGTCGAGCTCATTCCTGGATGCGAGTGCGCACAGGGGGCAACAAGCGGGCGGGGTGTCATCATTGCCCTGTCGCTCTTCCTACCCAATAGTCCCGACATGCGCACCGCGCGAATCGCTTGGCTGTTGTTTGTCACCGTGCTGAAACGTCGGCTCGCCTACCGTGGCGATCTTATCCTGGCTGGCCTCGACGAAATCATGCGCGGGATCGTCGCATTAATCATGCTGCACGTCTACGTCAGCAAGACGCCCAGCTTACATGGATGGAACCAATACGAACTCCTTTTCGTCCTGGGTTTCAGCATGGTTCCCATCAGCCTTTTTCACACGTTTTGCGGTAACTTGTACCAACTCAGCAATACCTACATCATTCAAGGCAATCTGGACCGCGTGTTACTGCGACCTTACCCAGCATTTTTACAGATTTGTTTCGACCGCATCTCAATCGAAGACCTCTCCGGTGTGCTGCTGGGAATGGGCGTGATGGTGACCGCGGTCGCTCACCTGCCAGACTTTGACATGGGAGCGGCCCATCTCGCATTGCTTGTGGTCTTGATCCTTTCGTCCTTTGGCGTGGTCGTCGCGGTCTTCATGGCCTTTGCTGCCACTGGCTTTTGGTTTGAGGATCGGGTCGGCATGGTGCCGCCCGTTTACAACCTCATGGAGTTCGGTCGATGGCCTACCGGCATCTATCATCCGCTGCTGAAAATTCTCATCACCTGCGTGATTCCGTTTTCGTTCGTGGCCTTTTATCCAGCCGGATTTCTCGTCCGTGGCGGCGACCCATGGCCAGCGCTTTTGACCCCGGTCGTCGCCCTGTGCTGCCTGTTCGTGGCGGGATGGTTGTGGCGTTCCGGAATCAAACGGTACCACTCCAGCGGCAGTTGAGCGACCAAGCGACAAAAGCGGCCGAGCGACAAAAGCGCTTCTGAACCTGACACGATCGTCGGCTAGCCACCATTTCGACTTACCAAGTATTTTATCCGCACATCGTATTCTGCAGAGGACTTGCTCATGAGCACGGTAACTAAATCTCGATCACCTGCGTCCAAGTCAGCGAAACGCTCCGGCGGCGGTGGCGGTGGCTTTTGGCTCCTCATCGCCGTGGTCGTACTTTCGGTTGGCGGAGTATTTATCTTCGCGCCAGATCTTCCTCGTCAGTGGCTGGGCCTCGCCAAGTCACCGCAAGACAAAGGTTCAGAACCAACTGCGCCGCAAACGGTAAAGACTGATCTCGTCGGCAAGGAACACACGGTTGACGACAAACTCGCTCAGCCGGAAGTAAGCAAGGTCGTCACCAAGCCCATCGTCGTCGCTCCGGCACCTGAAAAACCAAAATCGTTTAGCGATGAAGCCGCCGCCAAACCGATTCTTGAACTCGCGCAAAAAGCCTACACCGAGATGAAATGGCCAAAGGCTGCCACCGAAGCACGTCGCGTTAGCAGCATGGCCGTGTCGCCGCAGACCCGCATCAAAGCGCAAGATATAATTACGGGTTCAGCAGCGATTGAAAAATTATTTCTCGCGCTCAATGACAAAGATGAATTGATTCGTTACTACGACACTCATCCCAGTTTAGTGCTGCTAAAAAATGGCGGAAGCGTGAGCTACGCCGTACCGATCCTGAGCATGGACAACCCTATTCCCGTCGAAAGCCGCCCGCTGGAATTCATCTTGGCCCAACGGAAAATCGGCAAAGTTGCGTTCATGATCAAAGGTAAAAAAGACTACATGGCAGGGCTGCTAGCCGCCGACAATATTGGTAAGGTGGAAGAAGCCGACCATGCAGCCATGGTCAAAGAGAAACAAAGCGAATTTGAATCCCGGTTAAATCGTTTGCGCAACAGCGCCCTCGCCAGCGATCCTCTGGCGTGGTACGATGCGGGAAAATTCGCCTATCGGAACCGCATCGACAGCCAAGTGACCGCGATGCTCAACCAAGCGGTGATCCTTGAACCCAACTTGGTTTCCCGAGTTCGCGAAGACAAAGCGGCGGGCCTTTATGCCAGCGTCATCAGTCACCTCAAAAACAACAACCGCAAACAAGCGGAAGGATTCATGGCCGTCATCAACCGTCGCTTTGATGACACCGATCAAGGCAAACAAGCCAAGCTCTATTTTGACGGCAATAATGCCGAACTGGTAAAAGCCGCCAAAGCGGAACAGGCGAGACGCAAAGAGGAAGAACAGCAACGACGAGCGGCGCTCAAACAACGTGCGACCGCCCTGGATGACAAAAAGGCCCTGGCCTTGATTCAAGATCCGGCCGAAGAACCAGAAGATGCCGCTCTCGTCGCCGTGGCTGCCTCTGGCGATGAAGGCAAAGCTGATCAATTATTTTCGAAAGGACGCGACTTGTACAATAGAGCTCTTGATGCTGGCAACACTCCAGAGCGCGACGTGCTCTACGAAAAAGCCTACCAAGAATTACATTCAGCCAAGGCGATCTATTCCAAGCTGGTAGATAAAAATCCAAGTAACGACGATATTGGATTTAAACTGATTGAGTGCAATAAACTGCACTATGGAACGCTCAAACAGCGCCGTTTTCACTAAACATCATCACCGCTTACCGCGCGGAATGCATCGACCCACGGTGTTCCATGCGGCCATACGTCTTGCGATTCGAAGCCCGTCACCGCGCGGGCTTCGGTCACATCGACGGCGGCAATGTCCATCGGTTTACTGGCAACAAACATCGCGCTAAAGCGCGTTGCCGTGGGAAAATCTAATTCGTTCTCGCTGCTTCCCACCAGAAAACGGGCAACGTCGTCGTGCGACAAAAGAATCCCACGGTGCCATTTTCCTTGGCTCACCGTTTTCACCTCATCGACGTTGCGCACCACCCAACCAAGGCGAGCACATATCACCGTCAGGCCATACAAGCGTGCATACATTTCACCCATAACTTCACCTACTGCTTTGGTGAAAGAATATAAATCGTGCGGAGCCAAACCATCCGCGACGCGCACGATGTGACGATCCCAGTCGTTCAATTTGCCAACCCGAATCGAACTGGCGAGGATCACTCGTTCCACGTTGGCGACCCGCGCTGCCTCTAAGACGTGGTAGGTGCCGATCACATTATTGGGCACCAAATGCGTGACGAAATCAGCCTCTTCCGGAGTTCCTGCCAAATGGATCACCACCGCGCATTCGCTCATCGCTGCCTGCACTGCCGCAGCATCAGTCAGATTCCCCAACCGCTGATCGGCTAATTCTGAATTCGCCACGCGGTCGAATCCCCGCACCCGATGACCACGAGCGATCAAGGCTCGTACAATAATGCGTCCAATGGTGCCAGCAGAGCCGGTGACCAATACCTGTTTGCTGATCATGGCGGAGCGTTCTAAAACCATGAGCTGACGAGTCGAACCATTTCAGCCTAAAAACCGCGATGGATAGAACACAGGCCGGCGGAGCCGGAACCAAAGCGAAGACAACGATTGGAGAAGGGCTAACCCCAGCCCGGCGGAGCCGGAACCCAAGCGAAGTCAAGGATCGGAAAAGTCTAACCACAGAGGGCACAGAGGGCACAGAGGAAAATCAGAATGCCTTTCTCTGTGCCCTCTGTGGTT
>JANMYZ010000509.1:0-16046 GCA_031382605.1 Planctomycetota bacterium
GAATGGCGAGACGGCGTCCTGTTGGGCCCGCAAAATCACTGACAACATCTGGGCGTCCGTGGTGGTGGCGATCACCGTCATCCATCGATTCGGATCGATGGTTTTTGGTTGAGCCAGCTGCCGTAACAATAAATCCCGCAGCACTAAATCGGGGAGCTCCGCTTGATGTTCGCGCATAACGTTGCCGGCCACGGCTTCTACGCCGGTTAAACGACGTAGCAAAGGAACGACGGGGACTCCAGCGGCGTGTGCCTTCATCAGCGCTACCAGATCAGTCGATTCCACATGCAACGTCGCCAAATCGCGCGAGGTCATCCATTGGCAGCGTGCACGGGCCTTGACGCCGACATCATCGGCGGTGAGCCATTGGGAACGAATATTCACCACATCCTGGCCAAGTTCCTCAAAGTGACCTGCGCCATTGCCAACAAAACCGCCCTTACTGTCGCGCACAAAGGTGAGGTCCACTATTTCGTTTCCCGAAAATCCAATACCGAGCACGCGCAGGTGATCAGGGTGAGCGATCAGCGCTATAATTCCTGATTCATCAATGGTCGCAGCGATGGTTGATGGCAGCAAACCAACACCATCGCCTGACGGCGTCGCAGCTATGACTCGCGTGCCCCCAGTGCCGATGCGCAGGTGATCTGCTTCAACTAACAAGGGTTCTGAAATCCACCCAGCGCCGCTACCGAGCGTCAAAATAAGCGGTACGTGCAAATGCTGGCACAAGCCAATCAATGACGTGGTTGCCGAAACGCCACGTTCAATGCGTGGCGCTAGCAGGCCGAGTTCCCACCAGCTGGTTGGCGCCAAGCAGACTTCCCAGGGACTCAGATCCCTGGCAATGGTACCTGCTGCAGTAGCAGGATCCGAAGCCCACGGCAGGCCCAACCCACCCCAACGCAATCCGCTCGACCAATGTTTTTCCAAAGCTCCCAAGCGAGCCCTGGCGATGGTCTCCTTGCTTTCGATCTCACGTATCCAAAGCGAAAGTGGATGTGGCAAAATTACCACGGGAACGGTCGCTTCCCAACCGCCAGTTCCTAGCTTGGCGACGCATTCCATACCATGCGCCACCACTAACTGCACAGCTCCACCCGCGCGTTCAGCAACTCGGACCAAGTCCTCGGAACGTGGCCAATTGTTCGACCCAACGATGGCCACGCGGCTCACCTCGCTGCGCGTTGGCGGATTCGCGAGGTGAATAGTCAGCGACCTTCCAGGCAGATGGATGCTCCATTCGCCAGCTGATGATTCGGGCAACACAACTTCTACCACCGCCGATGCCGGGCGATTCGCCACATGAAATGGACGTACCGCAACTTTAGCCACGACCATCTGTCCAGCGCGATGCAAAGAAACGGAACTCGCATCGATGATGCCGCTGATCTCAATTCCACAGCGCACCACGTGGTCTTCGCCCAATAACATCCACGGACCGGCAATCACCGATACGTCCGCAACCGCTGTCGATTCCGACGACGGCTCAGCAGAAAGGATGGACACCGCCGTGGTGAGGCACCACAGCGCCACGATGGACAACCGCTTCATGCCAGAAGGCGGCAGAAAGCGTGCCGATGAAACCATCTCGGCATGAAAACGATCAATGTTCTTCGTCGGCACCCTCACTACCACTGCGATCAAACAACGTCAGATGTTCTGCCACGTCGCCTTCTTCATGACGACCGGCACGTAAATTATCGAAGAAGTCGTCGACCACCTGGACGAATTCAGCGCGATCAGCCATGCGACAAAAACGATCGCGGAAACGGCGGACGCCGTGCAGGCCGTTACAGTAGAAAAAAGTGTATTTACGCATGACCCGCGTCCCGCGCTGTTCGCCAAACAACTCGGTGATCAGATCGAAGTGCCGCAATAACAAGGTGCGACGTTCATCGAATGACGGCTGATAGATCGGCATGCCGGTGAGTTCGGCAATCAGGTTGCGAAACAACCACGGATCACCGCAGGCTGCACGGCCGATTTGGTATCCGTCGGCACCGCCTTCGTCTTTAGCACGGCGAATGGCATCAGCGGTTTCCATCGAACCATTGGCGATCACCGGAAACTGCACGCCACGCAATTTGGTCATCGCCTGTTTGACCTCGGCCAAACCGCTGAGATCGACCGCCGTTCCGTGTTTTGATTCACCGGTACGCGCATGAACGAACACTGCCTGGGCGCCATTTTCCACCGCCGCCGTGGCGACTTCGATCATCGTGCGGTTGTTCGCATCAAAGCCGAGTCGCATCTTCACCGTCACCGGTTTGCTGGTCGCCTGACACATTGCCTTGATGATGCGACCGACCAATTCAGGTTCTTTCATCAATGCGACGCCGCATCCCGATTGCTTGGCTTTTTTCACCGGGCAACCGCAGTTGAGATCAATCAAATCCGCGCCTGCGCGATCTAGCAAGGCAGCCGTAGCGCCACATAATTCAGGATCACGACCATATACCTGCATCGCCAACGGTTTCTCGGCCGCAACGTTTTGCGTTAGCACGCGAAAGCGTTCATTCGCGCCATGTTGAGTCGGGCCAATCGCCGCGACCATTTCGCTCGCCACCAAACCACAGCCGCCCACTTCTTTGGCGATCAGACGAAACGCGACGTTGGTAAAACCCGCCATCGGCGCGAGGCAGAGGTTATTTTGTAGGGTCAACGGACCGATAGTCAGCGGATGGACATAACGATTATTGAGATGTCCGATGTCCCATGTCCGATGTCCGAGGTCTTTTGCTGCGACATCGTTCGCGGGGATGCTGTTGGCGCTATTCATGGGGCTGACTGCTTATCGCCGATCTTGATATCACAAGACATCGGACATCGGACATCGGACATCGAAGAAAGACTATCGCTGAAAAATCGGCAGATAATTGTTTGGGATTTGCAGGATGATCAACGCCATCGCGGTGTTGAAGGCTGGTCCGACGTTGTCGCTGCGCGTCCACAGGCCATCGGATTCCTGTAACTTAGAAAATGCTGGCCATGCCTTCGCCCAATAGGCATCCCAATCCTTGGGTTCTGGACTGTGAAAAAGGGCCTGAGCTGCGTAATATTGTCCGTACCAGTAATAGCTCCCTTTACTTTGAATGTGTTCATTCACATGCGTGCGCAGAAACCGCATCGCAGGGCCTAACGCCGCATCAGATAAATTGGTGATACCTGAACCGATGAGGCTCATAGCGCCTGCGGCACAACGAGGAATGCCTTCTGCGCCGTTGGATCCCCAGCCGCCGCTGCCAGCGGTGTAGCTAAAGCTGCCGTCACCGTTGGCACAACGACGCACATAGGTAATCGCCCGAGCGATCGAGTCTTGTGAAGGCGTACCGCCAATGCCGACGTTGAAAGCTGCGCGTAGCGCCATGACTTGGCAGATGGTCACCGAAATATCGGCATCCACCGGAGCTGGCTGATAACGCCAGCCACCTTCGCTATTTTGCGAGCGATGAATCAGATCAATCGCCGCCTGCAAGGAACGCAGCAAGCTGGGCTCCGGCGACATGCCGTAACATTCCGCCAAATAGAGCGTGGCAAAACCGTGTGAATACATGTTGCCCATATCAGCGCCCAAATAGCCGCTGACTTTGTCTTGTGCGCCAAGTACAAACTTGAGCGTCCTTTGGCTTGCCGCCTGATGGACGCCACGAGTTGGCGTATGACCACCAGCAAGCAAGGCCATGCCGCATAATGACGTTATCCCGGCACCGGTATCAAAACTACCATTGGGTTGCTGAAGGCGCAGCAAAGCCGTCAGGCCTTTTTCTACGACCTTGTCTGGCGTGGCGATTTCTCCGCCGCCAGCTTCACCGGCACACAAATCAACCTTGGCACCAACGCCCAGGTGTAAGACCAGCAGTAAAAAGGCCGTAAATACACGGACATTTGACTTCATTTTTCACCTCCCAGTACTTCCAGATAACGTTCAAAAATTGATAGCGCTCCGGGCGGCAGATCTTGCTTGCGAGCTTCTTGTAATTGCTCGCGCCGTTCAGGCGGTAAATGCATTAAGGTCGCTTCTTCTCTGCTGCCAACCAACACGCCGGTTCCACTGCCGGTTGATTTTTCGGATCCTTTTGCCGACGTTCCTGTGCCCTTGCCGTCACCTCCTGGGGCGCCTGGTGCTGGGGACGATGGCGGACTTCCCTTATTACCCGGCTTGTTCTGCGATTGAGAATTCGAATTCGGATTCGGCTGGCCTTCTTGGCCTTTCGCCTCCGCGATCAGTCGGCGCAGCGCTGCCACCGCAGCAGCCTGTTCATGACGAGTGGTGGCTCCACGGTCCTTTTCGTGCAAAAGATCCGCAGCGCTCGCCATGGCGCGACTGGAACGCCCTAACAGTAATCCGGCACGGGTTCCTGGTCGACTTCCCTGCATCACCACGCCCACCAGATCATTTAGTTCTTTTTGCATAAGCGCGAGATCAAGCGGACGATTCGCCGCCGTCAGCGCCGACAGCTCATCCTGCGCTGCTGCCAATAACGCCAATTGTGCGGCTGGTGGAAAGGGTGGTTGTTTGGGCGGTTTCCCATCTGCCGGCGGCGGTCCGCCTTTTTCTTTTTCTTCTGGCTCAGGCATGCTTTCCACGATTTCGATCAAACGTGACAGCTCATGCAGGGCGATCTTTTCTAAACGCATGCCACGCTCTCCTAGTGCGGGTGTGGCAAGGTGCGTTGCGGTACGATCCAGCGCCACCGCAACCCGTTCGATGGCTACTTTGGCAATGGGCATTTCCCCAAGTTCTTTCAGGCCTTCTTCACGCAGACGCAAAAGAATATCCGATTCCCGTTCAGCCAGCGCAGGAAGTTCGCGATTGGCAGCGAAATCGATTGGTTTGTCGCCAATTCGTTGATGAATCGGCGTGCTGTCGGTGATCACCGCCAATTGCTGCCGATGCAATTCCTTCAACAACTTCATAACATCGGGCGAGTTCTTTTCTTTTGCCTCATCCGGTGGTTTGGGTGGCGTTGGCTCCAGTTCTTCTTGCACACTCCGCAACAACGCCGCAGCCGCAGACGCTTCGCTGGTGGCGCTGGGGCGATCACTTTTCGCCATCGCTTTCGCTGCTGCGGCCTGCGCTTGGGCTGCTGCGCCGACTTTTTTCTGTGCCTCTAGCTGTTTATCGAGTTGCTTGTGAAACTGTTCGGTTTCTTTCTTGAGCTGTTCTTGTTCTTTTTCCAACGACTTGGGTTCCTCACCAGCTTCTAGTTGCTGAACGATTTTTTCCTGCTTCGCGGCCAATTCTCCCGCGCGCTTGGCAAGATCTTTTGCGGCATCATTACCACGCAGTTGTTCGAGGATTCTCTCCATGTCCTTGAGTGCCATTTCCTGACGAGGAACCGCTTTGGGACGTTCTTTTTCTGAGCCAACTTCTTTGCCCGCTTGCTGAAGCTGATCTGCTGGCGTAGCGCTGCGAACAATCTCGCGAGCCGCTTCCATCTGCGGTGCTGGAGAGGACAAAATACGCCGTTCGACTTCCTTCACTTTATCAGCGAGCTCTTGCTGACGCTGAGCCAGATTTGCCTGTCGCGTTTTACCTGCTGCATCCAGCGGTTTAGTCAGGTTTTCCCGCACAAAGGTCCGGGTTTCTTCACTCAAACTGCGCTGATTTTCGATGAGCGTCGCCAAGATCCGCGTTAAGTCGCCGTCTTGCAGAAGGCCCGAAAGAATTTTCTCGGCCTCTTCTAGGTGGCCATCCGCAATGCGCGCTGGCGGAATGTCACCGCGTACGGCCTGCGCCAAGGACGACAGCGCTTTGACGCTCACGAAATCATCGGCTTTGACGATCGGCGCACCCTGTTCGGCGGGCAGCTGGTTTTCGCTCCAGCGACGAACTACTTGATTGAGGGTTTCGCTTGCGCGGGTGGCCGACATCGCGGCGCTGCGTGAGGCGAGCGCCATTTTGGTCGGATTCGCCAGCCCGTGTTTCAATTCGTCGCGAGCCTGTACCACGCGATCGCGCGCTTCGCCCAGCAGGCGATCAAGCTCTTGACGAAGTTCGGTTTCCGAAACCACTTTTAACTCAATCGGCTGACTTTCGCTGGCGCCAGGGCCGGTGACATCGTTGGTGTCAGTGGCCAGACCGACGAGCGCAATGTGCTCGCCTTCTTTGGCCAAATCGGCAACCACGACCACGGCAGGACGGGTCGTGGCCGCTTGAGCATTGAGTTCGGTAAATGGAGTCAGTTGCTCTTTGACAGGCTTCGCCTCGGTCGCAGGTCGTTCGGTACCGACGGGAACATCCGCCATCGTGCGGGTGCGTAGTGCCAACGTCGCAAGGCCGTAATCATCACTTGCTTCTAGGGCCAAACGAACACGGGCGCGAACCGAAACGGTTTCTTTCGATTTCGGACCCGTCAGCGCAACCAACGGTTTGCGATCGTCGCCCAAGATCAGCGTAAAACGTGGTTCGGGAACGGGACCGATCCCGTCCTGATCGTGCAGCGCAATGGTCAGCGCCCCGCCCTTGCGAATCGCGAGCGTACCCGTCAGGCCCTTATCCGTACGTTCACTGCTCAGCACGCTGCCGTCTAAGGCCAAGCTGGCATCCTTAACCACGCGACCCGGATCTAGCGAAAAGCCGATGGTATAGCTCAGCGTGCTGCCGGGCAGCGCGGTCAGACCCAGCGTTTGCAATGCCACTGGCGGCAAGCGCGTGTACGCGGGCGGAGTGAGTGTCGCCGTTATTTGGGCAAGCTGCGGACGACGCACGACCAAGACCTTGAGTTCAACCGGCAGAGCATCGCCAGATTCCGCCTTCACTAAATAGCTGCCTGGAACCAGATTGAGTGTTTGCGACCATGGTCCAATCAAACCACTCAGCATGCGCGATTCACGCACGTTCGGCGTCGCCGCCGCCGACCAAGTCAACTGCATAGGTGCAGGAAGGCCCATGGTGCGACTAAGGCGCGCCACTGCGGGCTGATCTTCGGCAATAACCACCGCGTCCATTTTACCAACGATCTCTGATGAGCGATTCCATTCGCTCGCGCCAAACGGAAGTAAGAATCGGCTCAAACCATTTTTTGCCTGCGGCCAAAACAACACTGCCAGCGTCATTCCCATCAGCATCAGCGCCGCCAGCGCTAAGCGTCTCGGCAACGTGATGGCAGGAACCAAAGCGATCACTGCGCTGCCGCCAAGTCGCTCATGCAGAGCACGTTGTTCAGCCTCGCCCAAATCAATCCCATCAATTTTTGTTAATAATCGACCATTTAAATCAGGCATGCGACGTTCGGCTAAACTGGCGAGCGCACGATCATCCATCGAGCGAGCGAGCGGGCGGACCAGTCGGCGAACAATCGCCATGACCACCACCACCAGCAACGCCAGCAACATGCCCAATCGTACGAGCGCGGGAACCTTACCAAAATAGTCCAAGGCAATCGCAATAACCACACCGCCGATAAGCAGAACCACCAACGTTGCTAAGCCATCTAGCAGAAGCACTCGACGAAGTCGACGGCGCAGATCGGCAAGAAAGCCATGTACGTCCATGAGGTATTCCCTTCTTCGAATGGGCGGATCCTAGAAACCGATCAACCATGGTCCAGCCACAGGACTGCATAAAACACGCTGACTTACCACACGGCCAGCACACGTAACCTGCATCTGTGATTGAGCCAAATTTACACCTCACGATGCACCAGCGACCGCGACCGCGACCTTACCCTTGTCAATTCAACGACCGCGCCAATCCTCCGAAACTTCCACCCTGGAGTCGACATGAGCGCCATTACTCGCGAACAAGCTATTCAGGCCACCGCCCAGCTAAAATCTGAACTCGCCAAAGTCATCGTTGGTCAAAACGAGGTCATTGAGCAAACGTTGGTGGCGTTTGCTGCTGGCGGACATGCGCTCCTTGAAGGCGTGCCTGGGTTGGCAAAAACGTTGTTGATCAGCACGCTCGCATCGGCGACTCGACTTTCTTTCAATCGCATTCAATTTACTCCTGACCTGATGCCCGCCGACATCACCGGCACCGAAGTTATTCGCGAAGATAAAGCCACCGGTGCGCGCGAGTTAGCCTTCTTGCCAGGGCCTATTTTTGCTTCGGTAATTTTGGCCGACGAAATCAACCGTACCCCACCAAAAACACAGGCCGCCATGTTGGAAGCCATGCAAGAACGCCAAGTCAGTGCTGGTGGCCAACGTCGCCCGCTGCCAACGCCGTTCTTTGTTTTGGCGACGCAAAATCCTATCGAACAAGAAGGCACCTACACGTTGCCCGAAGCTCAACTCGATCGCTTCTTGTTGAAAATCGTCGTTGGTTATCCCAGTGAAGCCGACGAACTGGAAGTCATTCGTCGTACGACTGGCACTGCCGCAGGAAAAGTGCAAGCGGTATTGGAAGGCGAAACGCTGCTCGGCTTACAACAATTGGTGCGCGAAACGCCCGTCGCTGACGGCATCATCCGTTATGCTTTGGCACTGGTGCGCGCCACTCGTCCGGTCAAAGAAGGCGGTCATCCAGAGATTTCGTCATTGCTGCAATGGGGTGCAGGTCCGCGTGCTGGACAATCGTTAATCTTGTGCGCCAAAGCCCGCGCCACGCTGTATGGCCGCGCCTTTGTTTCGCTCGACGACATCAAAGCCCTGGCAAAACCAGTGCTTCGTCATCGCCTGCGCGCCAGCTACGAAGCCGAAGCTCAAGGTCTGTCGACCGACACCATCATCGAACGCATGCTCGCTCTGGTGAAGCTGCCAACCAGCGAACTCGAAAAAGATCCGATGGTTGCTCAGGCCCTTACCGCCACCAGCGCCTGATGCGACCTGATGCGACCTGACGCGACCTGACGCGAGATATGTCATGAACGGTCCCGCGCGATCGCATCCGTGGCCGCCGCATTTGGCCTGGGTTGTCGCTCCAACAGCGGGACCGCAGGCGCAATTGGCTCAGGCCGATGACGACGTCACCTGTCTCTATCAGTGGCCGAGCGGTACGCGTTTAGCTGAATATTTATCCACGCATTTCGCTGAACTTGCTCCATGTCGTGATCGTCGCGTCGCTGATGTGGGCTGCGGTCGCGGCGGATTGGGACTGACGGCATATGCCGCTGGCGCTGCGGCCGTATTTTTCGCTGATGCCAGCCCCGTCGCTGTCGATTTTCTCGCTCGCACGATTGCGCTCAATACGCTCGCGCCACGCGCACACGTGGCTCACCATTACTGGGGCACGGCGTTGCCAGGTGCGCCGTATGATCTCATCCTTGGCGGCGACATTCTTTATCGGCCTGAATGTTTCGCTGATCTGATGGCAACCATCGCTCTGTCTTTATCGGCGCGGGGCTGCGCTTTGCTGTCTGATCCACGTACCATGCTTGAGCCTCAGCTTGCCGAATTAGCGGCGAAGCACCGGCTGAAATGGGCCACTCGTCGGATCGAACACACCACCATCGCTCACCTTATGAGGTACTGAAAATAGAGCCCGCCGTGGGCCGGGGGTTGTCCCAGAAGTCAGGGGTCCTATAACCCCGCCCATGCCTGAAAAGCCAGCTACATACGCCAATTTTCCTGAACGTGAACAGAAGGTGGTGATCGGACCCAACATCAATGCCGTCAGCACCAAAGCGCTGCGCCGCATGAGCATCGGCACCTACGAGATGTCGTTCGTGCAACAAGAACGCGGCAAAAATACCGCTGATGCCGCACGTACCGCCATCAACCACGTCGCCAAAGCGCTCGGGTTGACGGTAACGCCGGAAACTCACCGCGATTACGTGTACACCGCCAGCGCCGCGAATGCTGAGATCAAACTCCAGGTGTGGGTGACCACGCCCTTCGAGCTGACTCAGAGCGCACACATTATCTGGGCCAAGTTTGTGGAACTCACCGGCGAACAAAAAGTCGGCGTCGCGTTCAAACTGAACACCGGCTACACCTTCGAAGACATCGAGAATGTTTTGAAGGCAGCGCAAAAGAACGCCATCGTTTTGCCTGAAGGCGAACCGTTCGTGCTCAAAGGCAACCCACCGCCGCGCTTTGCCAAAAAGGTAGTCGCGCCCGTTGCTGAAGATGCAGCAGCGGCCACTGAACCAGCAGCCGCTGACGAGCAACCCGCCGAAGGTTGAGATTTCTCGGCTTACGCCGTCTCAAATAATAACCCCGCCGGAATCCGGCGGGGTTATTTTTGCGAATGAAATCGGCCCAGGTAACCCTAAAAAACGCAGTAGAGAACCATTTTACCGCAAAGCAGCAAAGAGCGCAAAGGACTTACATCAAAAACAAGATTCATTTGTTTGGTGAAGTCCTTGATCATACGAAATTGAATTCAAAACCCTGCCTTTCCTTTGCGTCTTTGCGTCTTTGCGTTGGAAATTTGAATTCCTACTGCCGCGTTTAGGGTAACGGCCCTCAGACATCCGCTCCAACAGGTTCAGGCGCGTGATCGACATAGGTGGTGCGAAATTTTTCAGCGAACTGTGCGAAGCGTCCGGCGCGAATAGCGATGCGCATGCGGGCCATCAAACGGCGATAATAGGCGAGGTTGTGCAAGGACAGTAATTGGCCGCCGAGTACCTCGCCGCTTTTCAGAAGGTGCTGCAAGTAACCGCGTGAAACGCGTGATGCTTGTGATGGCGTGTCGGCATCGACGGGGCGCGTGTCGTTAGCGTATTCCAGGCGTTTAACTCGAAGTGGACCGTTGTCCGTATAGGCCATGCCGTGACGGCCCATGCGTGTTGGGAGAACGCAATCGAACTGATCAATGCCACGCGCAACCGCTTCGACCAGATCGAGCGGTGTGCCGACGCCCATCAAATAACGCGGCTTGGTTGCGGGTAGATGTGGGCACATCCAGTCGAGCACACGTAAGCGATCGGCAAAACTTTCACCGACGGCCAATCCACCCAAAGCGGTGCCGGGCAAATCATGACGCAGCGCGTCCGCGAGAGATGCTTCGCGCAAATCCTGATGGAGTCCGCCTTGAACAATCGGGTACAGGGCTTGCTCGTTGGCTCCACCTGGAAAGCCGTCCGCGCGCCACGCCGTGACCGATCGCGCCAGCCATGCTGCGGTGCGTCGATTGCAGGCTTCGATAGCAACACGCTCAGCATTGGCTGGTGGGCATTCGTCGAAGGCCATAATAATGTCGGCGCCAAGAAAACGTTGAATGCGAATCGATTCTTCGGGCGTCAGATTAAATGCCGTGCCATCTAAATGACTACGAAACCATACGCCTTCGTCGGTGATCTTGCGATTCGCCGCGAGACTGAAAACCTGATAGCCGCCAGAGTCCGTAAGCATCGGCCCGCGCCAACCGGTGAAGGCGTGGAGTCCACCCAGTTCCCGCACGCGTTCTGGTCCAGGTCGTAGAGCCAGATGATAGGTGTTGCTGAGCATCACCCCCTGCCCGAGTTCTTCCGCCTGTTGGACCGTCACGCCCTTGAGTCCACCAAGTGTTGCCACCGCCATAAAACACGGCGTCGGCACTGAACCATGCGGTGTTTTCAGTACGCCCGCCCGAGCGGCGCCGTCAGTCGCAAGAAGATCAAATGAAATCATTTATATGTCCGATGTCTGATGTCCGATGTCTGATGTCTTTTCTTCCCCCTGGGATCGCCGAGTTGTACTCGGCTCTCCGGCATCCATGCCGAGTACAACTCGGCGATCCCAGGAATCGGACATCGGACATTTATTTATTTACCATAGCGTCTTCAACGTCACCCGTGGATAAAAAAACGTCAGGATGTTTTTCGCGACCCAGCCTTGGCGGGCCATTTCCCAGGCGCTGATCTGGCTCATGCCAACGCCGTGGCCCCAGCCATAAGAAGTAATTTGATAATTTTTAGTGTTCTTATCGTCTTGTGAGTCGATGCGTTTGGGACTGTCTGCGCTCCACAACGTTGAGCGAATGCGGCCTGGGCCGATGGCCATGCGAAAAAGGTGCGCGGGCAACTCAATCGGGTCACCGGTCGAATGATGAATAATCACGGTATCGACGCGATTGCTGATTGAGCTCCGTTTGCCAACCCTCAAATCTTTAATCCAACCAAGTTGTTCTAAACGCGGATCTTTTGTGCGCTTTGCTAATTTAAAGAGTTCCTGACGGATCATTGCCGGAGTAACGACTTCGGTGGTTTGCCAATGGGTCACGCCTTTGCCTAAGCCTTCTGCGCCTGGTTGGCAAAACGGATCTGGTTGGGCTGGCATCACGCTGGCACCAATGACGTGACCATGCGCATCACGGTAATCACGAAATACGGTGTCGCTGGCCGCCGTATAACCGCCAGAACTTGCAGAAAACAACGGAGCAAACGGGAATGAGCCCTGTGGTAAATCGGTAAAAGTAACAATGCCGCGAGTTTCAATGACCGAGCGCGAAATTAACGGAGGTCCCTTTCCGGTGCCGCGATAATCTTGGTCGTCGATACCGTCGACGACATCGAATACCTGTTTGTGATTGGAGCTGCGTGCGGCCAAACTGCGCGCAGCCCAGGCCTTGGCATAACCGTATGAACGGCTGGCGATGGCTTGCGCTTTGAGCGCTTCTAACGGGTAACCCGCAGACATTTCCACCGCTACCACGCCATCAACATAGGCTTCCAGCGGCAGACAATTAATCACGTGCATTTCTTTCGGTGTCGACCAAGAGATTTCTACCGAACCACGATAACGACGACCTTGCAGACTGAAGACCTCGTCATTGTTGTCTGCTTCAAAAACTGTTGGGTCGCGTAAGGCCGGTGAGCGCGTTGCTTCCTCTGCATTTGCTGCCGGTGCCGTTTTTTGTGGTTGGATAACGATACGCGACACCTGCCAACGAACTTCACGCCCGCCCACGCCCCATTCACGGCTGGATAAGACCAATCCATCATTGATGTCGGTCATGACGCTGAGACGCGAACCAGCAGGCAGCTCCAATTGACGTTCGGGATTATCTGGATCATTCGGGGTCACCACCACGACCGCTTGGTGCATGGTTAAATCAACGGCTTCGTGCACGAGTTTGCCCTCGGTCACTTCTTTGCCCGCAAGATAGCGATTGGTCAGCAACACGCGAATTCCAGGATCTTGTCCAGTGCCCTGGCGTAGCGGACCGAAGCCGCTTTCGCGATCGTCGTGCTGGAGTCCTAAAATCAGGCTGCCGCCGAAAAACGCCAACAGACCGACCAGCAGGATCGTACGAGACCACACAATGAAGAGATCCATCGACATGAGTTCGGGAAGGTAGACCGTTGGCGAAAGTCTGCCAGAGGCGGACCGAGGTCAGCCGCAGTCAACGCCTTGGCCAAACGTCCGCTGGGAGTAGATTCCGGCCCGCGTGAAAATCACCTTCCTCGGCACTTCTTCCGGCACCCCAACGCGCACGCGAAACGTGACCGCTCAGGTCATCAGCTTCGACAACGGTGCGCTGTGGCTACTGGATTGCGGCGAAGCGAGTCAGCACCAGTTGATGCGAGCGGGTTTGCGAGCCGGGCGCATTGAACGCATTCTGATCACGCATTTACATGGTGATCATTGTTATGGTCTGCCTGGCATGTTGGCCTGCATGGCGATTCATGGGCGCAGCGAAACGGTGCAAATCGTCGGCCCGGTCGGTCTGCGCGAACTGATCGAAACGGTCCTGCGACTGAGCGATCACGTCACGACTTTTCCCCTTGAGTGGATCGAACTCGGCGGTCCAAACGACGGTCAGCCCCCTGCTCTTGGCGTGATGTCGCATTGGTCGGTCAGCGCCCATTCGATTCGTCACCGCATCGAATGCTTTGGCTACGTTTTGCGCGAATGCGCACGGCCTGGGCGTTTTCATCCCGAACGCGCGGCCGCTTTGGGAATTCCTGAAGGCCCACTTTTTCGTCAAATACTGACCAACCAAGCGGTGACTTTGGCTAATGGTCGGGTCATTGCTCCTGCTGAGGTTTGCGATCCGCCACGCCCTGGACGAAGCGTGGTGCTGCTGGGCGATACCAAAGACGCGAGCGGCATTGCTGAAGCCGCACACGGCTGCGATCTGCTGGTTCATGAGGCGACGTATGAGGCCAGTTACACCAGCAAGGCTGAAAAATGGGGCCACAGCACCAGCGCCATGGCTGGCGCATTTGCCCGCCGCATTGGTGCGCGCCATCTGATTATTACGCACTTTAGCTCGCGTTACACCGACAGCGATGCCGACCAAGGCGTCGCTCAGTTGCTGCGGGAAACGCAGGCCGAATGCCCGCAAACGGTCGTTCATGCGGCCGACGACTTGTGGTCATTTGTCCTACCGGACGACGATTTGACGCCATCGGTAAGCCGCTAGGGATCGACAATTGCGCCCCCGATCATCGCCCTACTCTGCGCCCCCCGAGGTAAGCACGTGAAAATTCTGGTCATTGGCAATGGTGGGCGCGAACACGCGCTGGCCTGGAAACTCAAACAAAGTCCACGCGTCGAACAATTGTTCATCGCGCCGGGAAACCCTGGGACGGCCACGCTCGGCACCAATGTCCCGATCAGAGTCGAAGATATTGACAAACTCGCACAATTTGCCGTCGAGCAGAAAATCGACCTGACCGTCGTCGGTCCAGAGATCCCGCTGACGCTGGGCATTATCGACGAATTCCAACGTCGCGGCCTGCGCGCCTGGGGTCCATCAAAAGCCGCCGCACAGCTAGAAGGCAGCAAGGTGGCGATGAAAGAATTCCTTCGCCGCAACAATATTCCAACCGCCCAGTTTAAAATCTTCAATAAGGCCGTTGACGCGCACGAATACATCACCGAAGTCGATGGCCCGCTGGTCGTCAAGTGCGATGGCCTGGCCGCTGGCAAAGGCGTCACGGTCGCGAAGAACGCCGACGAAGCGCATGCCGCCGTCGATCGCATCATGGTCGCCCATGAGTTCGGCGCGGCCGCAGGCAAAAACGTCGTTATCGAAGAAACGCTGCGTGGTGAAGAAATCTCGGTCTTCGCTTTTTGCGACGGGCGCAACGCGGTGTTGCTCGATTATGTGCAAGATCATAAACAAGTTTTCGATGGCGACGAAGGCCCCAACACCGGCGGCATGGGAGCGTTCTCGCCCGTGCCTGGGTTGATGAAGTCGCGCGATGAAGATGAAATGGTTCGCCGCATTCTGTATCCCACCATGGCCGGGCTGCTGCGCGAAGGTCGTCCGTATGTCGGCGTGCTCTACATGGGCTTGATGATCACCGATTCCGGCCCCAAAGTCATCGAGTACAATGTGCGCTTCGGCGATCCCGAATGTCAGACCTTAATGCTGCGCTTGACCAGCGATCTGCCTGGCGTGTTGGAAGCCTGCATCGACGGCAAATTAGACCAAATCGAATTGGAGTGGGATCCACGCACGGCCGTGTGCGTGACCATGGCCAGCGGTGGATATCCCGGTAAATATGCAAACGATCTGCCGATCAGCGGCCTTGACGGCGCAGCGGCACAAAACGCCACGGTGTTCCACGCCGGTACCCGCGACAAGAACAGCCAAGTCGTTACCGCAGGCGGCCGAGTGTTGTCGGTGTGTGCCCTGGGCACCGACCTGAACGCTGCGCGCTCAACCGCCTACACCGCTTGCGATGCCATTCGCTTTGAAGGTAAACATTTCCGCCGTGACATTGGAAAACGGAATGAGGCCCGAAAGGCAAAATGAACATTCTCTGCGTTTGCACGGGTAACACCTGCCGTAGTCCGATGCTCGCGACGCTTTTACAGGGCATTATCCAACAGCGCGGCATTGACGACGTGCGCGTGGTCAGCGCGGGGACTGGGGCTGCTGACGGTGAAGCGGCCAGCACGCAGGCGATCGCCACGATTGCCGGTTTAGGCCTGGACCTTCGTCATCACCGCAGTCAACACGTCAGCGCCGTTGAGTTGACCTCGATTGATCGCTTTCTGTGCATGACCTCCAGCCACGCCGCGCACATGCGCAGCCTTGGCGTACCAGCTTCGCGGATTGAAGTCGTCAACGCGGAACATGGCGGAGTGCCTGATCCGTATAGTGGTTCGGCTGCCGAATATGAACTGTGCGCGCGAGTGCTGGAGCGTTTCGCCGTCAGTTTTTCTCAGTCCCTGACGCCAACTCCGCCGGTGACAACCGATATGCCAACGCCGGA
>JANMYZ010000549.1:0-6619 GCA_031382605.1 Planctomycetota bacterium
AAGTTTGAATTCCTACTGCGGTTTTTAGGCTAACCGCGCGCGGGCAGATAACCCAAACGAGTGAGTTCTTGCGCATCATGACGCAGAAAACGCTCACCAATATCAATGCGGTAACGGCCATGAGGAACCACTGCGCGGGTGATCAGATCATAGGCCCGAGCGCGCGCGCGTTCGACATCTGCGCCGATCCCAGTGACCACCAGCACGTATCCTGATTCACCGGCGATTACCGGCTGACCATGCACCAGACCGACGTCACCGTAGTGCACGTGGCGGCGTTCATCATCACGGAGCGTGTCTTGCCAAGACACCGGCATGCCACGGCACTGATTTGATGTTCCCGCCTGATAGGGAAACGGCGGCATGGTGAGCACCACTCCCACGGCATATCCGGGCAGCACAGAAATGGATTTTCGTCGCCCGCACATGGCCAATAAAATTTCTTCCCAACCGTTGACATGAAGCGCATCCAAAATGGCGAAGCCCGGATAGCCGAAGCGGCAGGTGAACTCCAACGGCCACACCCCCTCATCATTAATAATGGTGTTAAGATTAAGGTAGCCGCAGTAGCCATGTTGCGCGAGGAGCGGTGCCAGCCGAGCCAAGGTCTCGGAAAAAAGTCGTTCGGCGCCTTCATAGGTCACCACGGTTCCCATCTCGCAGGTTAACTCGCCCAGATCACCTGGGAAAAATCGTTTATGTTCCCAATCAAGACAGGCCGGACCGACAAATTGCTGCCCATCGAAATAAGCGCCAACACCGGTTTCGCATCCCACCAGATGCTGCATGAGGACAAAATCCGGCGATTGATCCGCCGGCCAATGCCGTTGGGAGTGGCGTAGCATGGCGATGACATCACTGCCATTGGGCACCATGCCGATGTACGTGTGCGTCGACGGCAATTGATGACCGTTGTGTTTGACCACGTAACGACCTGGACGTGCTTCAATAAATGCGATGGCTTCATGAAACGAATTAAATTGCCATACCTCGGCAGTGCGCATTCCCGCCGCACGCAACACCGACTGGCCAAAAGTGCGGTCGCCCTCAAGGCGGTCGCCCCAGGCACAACCTCCGATCACGTGAAAACCACAGCGACGCAGGTCATCCTGCATAACGCCTTGGTGAGCGGTCTCACAGATGATGATGCCATCATCACCCGCTTCACGAATCCACGGTAGCTGTGCGCGCCAATCAGACACCCGCTCCACCATGCCAGCGTAAACATCGTGATAAGCCGGGTCAGCGATCGACATCCGTACTTGGTGACCGCGGGCTACCAAGTGCGCATACAGATCGCCCAGATCGCCGTAGTCACCGATACCAAGCACACGCATAGGGGATCTGCCTCAATAATTGGTGATAAACGGATGAGATTTTCTGCAATACTTTTTCGGCTGTCTAGCGTTTCACGTGAGTTCAATGCCATTGGAGAGCGAAAGAGAGAGAAAAAATAGATCGGGTATTTGAGCTGATAAATTGAGAAATTTTTAATGAGGAATGCGTTATTTTTTTTAATCGGTAATAATTTACACGAAACCGTGTGGCGCTGCACTCAGCACCACACGGCCACATCGAGCGATTAGCTGACATTACGCTTTAATGCATAGCCGTTGGTGCCCGCTGTGCAGCCACCCCATTCGCGATGCGCTGGTCTTCGCAACGGAAGCACATGCTACCAAGAAAGCCGCCCAAAGCTGCTGCCACCAAGCCGACGAGCATCAGCAGAAAGCCGATTCCTGCGGCACTCGCGGTATATCTCTTGGCCGTGTTCGCGGCTTGGGTAGCGGTTTCCTTAGCCTGAACCATGGCGGCCTCGTAACGTGCAACGGCGGCATTCCAGCTCGACTGCCATTGATCGACGGTCTTGAGCGCGGCTTCACGGCTGATGCCAACTTGGCCAGCAACCAAGGTGACCAGTTCATCTTTTTCTGCTGGGGCCAAAGGTTTATCCTTGGCCACGGTGAAGAACTTGCCGAACAAATCCATCATGCGTGATTGATCAGCCAAGCGGTTATCAGCAGTTCCGGGCTGGGCTGACGCGGCGACTTTGCTGGAGGCATCGTCGACCTGTTTTTTCATCGCATCCCAAGTCGGGGCAGCAATAGCAGAGACGGTAGAACCGGCGGCTTGTGCCCCACGAGCGGCGGCATTAAGGCCATCACCAACCAAGCTCATCGTCCCACCGGCAATCATCCCCAGCGTCGTGGCAACGAGCACCGCTGCGACCACGGCACCTGTCGCCCACACCAGTACGCCATGCAGAGCTGCGGTCATACGCGAATGATAGTGAGCGAGCCGGCCAGCTACCCAACCACCAAGAAACAAGGCAATAAGCGAGCAGATCAACCACGCAGCGATAGTGGTGGTGGCAATCGTCGCGGCAGTTCCAGCGGAATCGAAGGGCGAGTACATCGCCAAGCCGCAAGAAATGCACAACTCGGCCAAGGCAATTTGGACGGCGATGGCGGTGAACATGCCGGCAACAACCGAACCCCAAGAAATGGTGGGACGATTGGGTGCGGTGATCGCAATCACCTCAGGTGCAGGATGAGTAGAGGACGGTGACATGGAAGACTCCGGGGGTTGTTGAATCGCGGCGGTCGCCGCGCGAGCTGCTTAGTTTCAACCATGCCAAATATTAAAACGAAACTGAAATCTTCTAAAAACCATACGGTAAACTATTTTATGGCTCTGCGGCTTTTCGTGTGGGTCTTTTAGTCCGAGCTACTCATCAAAGCGGGAAGAAAATCGAACAGCAGGCGCGGAGACGCTGAGGTAAGAGGAGGAAAAGGATCATTTTCTATGACAAACATCTTCCCCTCCTCCGATCTCCGCGTCTCCGCGTCTCCTGTTCGATTATTTCTTCTTTGGCTGTCGAATGAGATGGAACCACACGAAACGCCGCAGAGCCTATTTCATGCGCTGACCACCATGCAGATCGCACTGCGCTCAAGTCCAAGACCTCGCAACCTGCATGAACTGGTGTGCTCTCATTGATCGCCATTTCCGCTGTAGTACTACGCGCCGAAATTTCCTTATCACACGAAGATTTTCGGCGCGAAGTACGTGGGGTGCGGGGCGAAGCCCTGCAACAAGAGCATCCCAGCCCGGCTGAGCCGATCATGAACCTTTGGTTCCGGCTCTGCCGGGCTGTGGGCACCATACCGTCGATCGCCGATGGCATAGATCCTGCAAGGCAGCACTGATGTCGAGCACGACCTTCACGGATACCTGCGGCTCACGCTGGTCGTCGTTCATTCGTTAAAGTCGCGTGCCAGAGTCGCGTGCCAGAAGTGGAACCCCATCATGCCAGTGATTGACCAGGTCGAAGCAACTCAGATCCCACATCTCAAAACCCAGCGTATTCAGTCCGCCGTCGAAGTTCCTAAAGACGGTAAAACGCGCTCGGCTCTGGTTTCCTACCTGCGCTTGCAGAACGGCTCCTGGTGGACGTGGACGGTGATCTGGGCTCTTCAGAATGTTCGCTACCTCCCGGTCTACATCACGCCGCTTCTTATCGGTTATCTTATTGATCGCATTGATCTCCAGGCACCTCAGCAGGTGCTCGGTCAATTGCCGTGGGTTTTTGGTGTAACCCTGGCGATGTGTGCCGCGACCATCGCCAGCGATACCACCGCCAGGGCTATGCTCTCCCGCCTGGGGCGGACGCTCACCGCCGGTTTGCGTGATGCGCTTATCCGGCGCATCAATCGCATTCAGTTTACTTTTCATGACCGCGCGCAACTCGGAGCGCTGCAAAATAAATTCACCCTCGACGTCGGTCGAATTGAAGGTTTTCAAAGTTACCTCTCCGAAGCCTTGCTGATGTATGGAACCGTGGTGGTGGTGATGCTGACGATCATCGCCTGCACCAATCCGCTGCTGTTGGCCGTGTTGCTGATCGCGGTGCCGTTCAATCTGTTACTGGTCCGGCTGTTCTGGAATCGCATCCGACTGCTGAATGAGGCGTACTGCTCCGCCGAGACTGACTACATGGCATCATTGAGTGAAGCGCTGCATGGCCTGCGTACGACTCGCGCGCACGCCAGCGAGGAATTTGTCGAAGAACGCTTAGCCCACGCATCGGGAAATGTCGCCGGCAAAGCGATCCGCCTGGACTTGACGACCAATCTCTTTGGATCGGGCTCGTGGGCGGTCGCCACCATGCTTAATTTGCTGGTGGTGGCGGCAGGGCTCGCGTTGGTGGTGGGCGGTGATCGGCACATCGCCCTGCTCGGACTCTCGCTGACCATCCCGGCCATCACCCTGGGCGAATTCACCGTGCTGCTCAGCTACTACGGCATTCTCTCCGGCGCTATGGCCGCCATCCTTGGTGGGCTTCCAGCGGTCGCCGCTGCGAAAGATGCCATCCGCTCGCTCGCTCAACTCTTCCATGAGGAGGACCACGAAGAACCCGGCGCCGCCCGTCCACCCATGCCGGATGTGCGCGGTGAAGTGAGGCTGCAAAAAGTTCGCTTCCAATATCCTGGGGCTGCGCGGCCCTGTCTTGACGGTCTCGACCTGAACATGCCAGCGGGCAGTTCGCTCGCGCTGGTTGGGCGTTCGGGTAGCGGAAAAAGTACCGTAGCAAACTTGGTCTTAGGCTTTTACCAGCCAACCAGCGGACAAGTGCTGATTGACGAACAGGATCTCGCACAGCTCGATCGCCGCAGCCTGCGTCGCCACATTGGGGTGGTCAGCCAAGAGGTGGTGCTCTTCAAGGACTCGATCCTGGCTAACATCGCCTGGGGTGACGCGCATCCTGACGCAGCCCGTGCCCAATGTGCCGCCCGACAGGCGAATGCGCTGGAATTCATCGAGCAATTGCCAGGCGGTCTGCAGCACGTTTTGGGTGATCGCGGCATGGGTTTGTCAGGCGGTCAACGCCAACGGCTCGCTATCGCCCGGGCACTCTACCGTGATCCACGATTGTTGATCCTCGACGAAGCCACCAGTGCACTCGACCAAGAGAGTGAACACCTGATCAAGCAAGCGCTCACCGTGTTGTGCCGCGGTCGCACCACTTTGATCATTGCCCACCGACTTTCCACCGTACGCGATGCCGACCGCATCGTCGTGCTTGATGATGGTCACGTGGCAGAGAGCGGCACGTTCGATGAGTTGATGGCGCTGAACGGACATTTTAGTCGCCTAGCCAAGGAACAACTTTCCTGAGTTATTTTCGTGCATGGATAAAGCGCTAATGCAGGGGACCACCGGCTACAAAACCGCTGGCCGGTAGCCGTTAATCCACCAAAGCCCCTGGCATGGCATGTGCTCATTCATGAGCGTCTCGTTGGTGATCGCCTCAGCGATTTTACCCAACGAGCGCCACCATCATTTTTTTAGGAGGCTTTATGGCCACCCAATTCACCGACCATGAACACGACATCGTCCAACCACCTGCGGCAGATTTTGACATGCAGAAAGTTTTGGACGCACTTGCTGGGCTTGAACCCAAGCCGATCGAAACGTTAACGCCAGCACAGGCGCGTTTACAACCATCACCGGCCGATGCAGTACGGGTCGTCCTGCGCGAACGAGGCATTGCTCATGCTGTCGAAGCGGGAGTCACTATTCAGGAAACCACCTATCCGGGCGCTGATGGCCCACAGAAAGCACGCATTTATCAGCCTTCGGGCATCAGCGGAAGCAAGCCCATCGTGTTATATTTTCGCGGCGGCGGTTGGGTTATCGCAAGTCTGGATATCTACGAAGCCACTCCCGTTTCCTTGGCGAAGCGCCTGAATGCTGTGGTGATCTCGGTCGATTATCGCATGGGACCTGAGCATAAATTCCCGGCGGCCCATGATGATGCCATCAGAGCCTATCGTTGGGTCTTGGACCACGCCATGTCGTGGGGCGGAGATCTTAATCGCGTCGCCGTTGCGGGGGAAAGTGCCGGTGGAAATCTTGCGGCTTCTGTCTCCATTGCGGCACGTGATCAGCGCTTGCTCATGCCGATGCATCAGCTGCTGGTCTATCCCGTGGCGAGCACCAACACGAATTCGCCCTCCTACCATGATTGCGCTCACGCCAAACCACTGAACGCCGCGATGATGGGTTGGTTTGTAAAAAACGCGACGAACGGCAATTCGGATCTCTCCGATCCACGTCTCAATCTCATCGCAGCCAACCTGCATGGATTGCCTCCCACAACCATTGTCAGTGCGGAGATAGATCCCTTGCGCTCTGATAGCGAACTTCTCACAGCTGCTTTGACAGCGGCAGGAGTTCCAGTCGAGCACCGCCTCTATCGCGGAGCAACGCATGAGTTCTTCGGCATGGCGGCCGTCGTCGGCAAGGCGCGTGAAGCGCAGGAATTTTCGGTCCAGCGGCTCACAGCGGCATTTGCCAATCCGTAAAATTACAATCGGTGCTGGCCGAAGGTGACATCTTCGCCTTACCAAGTAGGGCAGGTGAGGTGCCAACGATGATAGCATTTGTTCTGCGGAATCGTGCAGTCACCAAATCGAGGTGATGAATCGCACGACCGTGATCACGTAGACACTGCAGGTTGTAGGGAATCGGATGATCAAAGGCGGATTTTACTTCGGCGGACCAGCTATCGGCGGCGATGGGGTTGGCCTCATCGTGTTGATTGCGATTTTGATTT
>JANMYZ010000063.1:0-3383 GCA_031382605.1 Planctomycetota bacterium
GAACGTGATATGCGACTCCGTTTGCGTGAGGTCGATCAGCAGGCGAATTTGACGCAAGTGGTCGTCGACGGCGTAACTCCGCTCGTCCACCAACTTGGAGTGATGGCGGGAACCGATGATGCGTTGGTGGCGCGCATCACCACGCGTTTGACGGAGTTTTCCGCTCGTCGCGATACGTTGGTAACCAATCTTTCTGCGCTGGATCAGAAAGATGCGGTGATCACCGAAGCGAAACGCACGGGTCTGCAAGCGGACCTTACTGAGCTGACGCTGATCATCGGTACACAAGATGAACGCATCGCCCGTTGGAATGGGATGCTGGCATCAAATGCCGAACGTATCGGACAACTGCGCCAGCGTCTTCGTCGTCTCGATGTGATTGAATTACCACCATTGGCGATGCAGCTGGAACTTGAAAAAGACTTCGCCGCGCTCAAAGAATTAGTGGAAGAAAACGATCCGGAATTACGTGGCTGGAAGTCAAAGATTGCGGCGACCACGGCAGAGATCGAATCGCTGCGTAAACGTCTCGCGCGGTTGGATAAGACTGATTTGTTGGCGGTCGCTGATGTGCAGCCAATGACCGCTTGGCTAGCAGATTTGGTGAAGTTGGTTGGCGGCGGTGATGAACAGGTATTAAGCTGGGATAAGCAATTACGGGCGGCAATCGCGCGTCACGAAGGATTACGTTCATCGTTGGGCCGACTTGATCGCGCAGAAGCTCTGACGTTGGAAGAATTCAAGCGCTTGTCCGCTGACTACGAAACGTTTGTTGGAGTGGGTGGATTATCAGAGGAACAGAAGACCACGTACCCACAGCGTTTGAACGATGATCATGCGCAGACGTTGGCTCGTGCTGAGCGTTTGCAGCAGATCGATCGCGTGACGCCGCTGACCGCTGAATTGCGCCAAGATCTTACGATTTACACCACTCAGGCCGGCGTCGAGCAGGTTGACGTCAAGCGCTGGAATGAAAAACGTGAGCGCATCGATCGGCTGCTCGTTCGGCTCGTGCCGCTGGATACGGCGGCCTCGGTTGCCGATGACGCCAACCAAGCGATCGACGCTTTGGTGGTCGAGATTGGCGCAGACAACCCGGAGGTCCGGCGCTGGCGAAGTAAGCTGGCTGCTGTTCAAAAAACCGTTGCCGCATTGGCTGCGCTTGATCGCAGCGAACCGTTACCGAATGACGTGTTGAGTGACCTTGCCGAATTCGCGCTCTTGGTCGGTGAAACCGATGCACGCCATCGTCAGTGGCGTGGCAAGGTCGAACGAGTGACGACGCTGAAAAATAATTTGGCGCGTGCCGTCGTTGCGTGCGGTCATTCACCGATAGCGCTCGCGGCGATGCACGCTGACTATCGCGCGTTAGTAGATTTGGTTTCCCTGCGCGACCTTCAGGCTGCGGCCTGGGCGCCGCGCATGATCGAGTTGGATGGCCCAGGCCAGCCATCCTGGGCAACCGCAGCCGGGCGCGACGATTTTGGCTGGTGGGCCGATTTGGTGATTGGCGCTGCGCCGGTTCAACGCTTTCGCTTTGTACCGAGCGGCACATTCACCATGGGAAGCCCAGCGAGCGAGGCTGGACACAAGAATGACGAAGTCCAAGTAAACGTCACCATCACCAAAGCTTTTTGGTTAGCCGATACCGAATGCCCTCAGGCAGTTTGGCGAGAAGTGATGGCGAATAATCCAAGTCGTCATCAAGGCGCAGAACGACCGGTGGAACGAATCTCATGGCGTGATGCGCAATCGTTTGCGAGCAAAGTTCACGACCTGCGTGCTATGCCGATGCGATTACCGACCGAAGCCGAATGGGAATACGCGGCTCGTGCAGGTGGTACGGATTTCTTCACGGCGGCGCGCCATGATGGAATCGGCATCGAACAAGTGGCGTGGTTTGATGCGAACTCAGGTTCCGTCAGCAAAGCGGTGAAGCTACGCTTCCCCAATCCAATCGGACTCTATGACCTGCACGGTAATGTCTGGGAGTGGTGTCAGGATCGTTACGCACCGTATACGACCGTTCCGGTAAGTGATCCGGTGGGACGTGATGGTGAAAAGAATGTCGCCCGTGGCGGATCATGGGGTGACCCCGTTACCAGCGTGCGCGTCGCTCATCGCGTGTCGTTGAAGAGCGATCTGCGCTCCGCGTATGTTGGCATGCGTCTGGCATGTGACGTGGAGTGGCCCAGTAACGTGCCAGCAACCGCACCACCAAACGCGGTAAATTCAGCGCCACTTTCGAATTCGTCCAATGAGTCGTCGTCGGTGCCAACGGCGGCTCCAATCGCTCTGCCAGCCGTTACAGCAGCCACAGCAGAAGCTCCGGCCCCAGCGGAAGCATCGACCCCATCAGCTGATTCCAGCGCCCCGGCAGCAAACCCATGATGACTATGCATCGTTGTTTCCTTCCCTTCTTGTTCTTGAGTAGTTACGGCGCGGCGGTGACAGCTGCCGATGCGGAATTGGTGACGCGCGATCTGTTCATCTCGCTTGATAGTCAACCAACGGAATTCTCATTCACGGCCGAAGGTCCCGTTGGCTCACGCAGTGGCGATGATGCTTTCGATAGTGGATTTGGTGTCAGTGTCGGCGGTCGTTGGTCGTTTGCTCCAGCTGGTTCAAGCCTGGGCTTGGTGCTGGGCGGCGACCTCAATGCGACCTCCTATGAATATCAGAATAACGCAGAAAATATGACCTTTGGCGCGCGACTGATCGTCGGCGCTGGATATGCGGTCACCGATAGTTTGGAATTCCTGTTGGAGCCAACGCTCGAATACGGCTACGCCAGCTTCGCCTTTCCGGAAACGGCGACCTATCCAACCTACGATGCGAAAGGGACGCTATTCGGTTACGGCTTGCGGCTCAATACCATCTACCGCTGCACCGATCGCTGGGCCGTCATGGGCGCCGTAGGATGGAAACGCATCAGCAATGATCTGAGCGGCAGCGATATTGATCTCAGCATTCAACAGGAAGGCGCGACGTTCAGCCTGGGTCTGATCTATCGCCTGTCGGCTGCGCCGACGCGGGTGGAGTAAGCGACCGTGAAGATATCGTTGGCATCATTTCGCTTATTGGCAGTGATGATCCTCATGCTGTTAGTCCCGAGCGGATGGGCAGCAGTAGCGGTTAGTTTTTCTGTTACGAGTTTCCCAGGTACTCAAACCGCAGGCGATCCCGGTTCGGTGACGGAAACCGCATTGAGTGCGAGTAGTGCTACGGTTACCGATTACACAGGCACGGTTACGTTTACGAGTACAGATGGCTTGGCTGATTTGCCTGCTAATTATACTTTTGTTGCCGGTGATAATGGTGTGCACACGTTTACATCAGAGGTGACGCTGAAAACGGTTGGTAGCCGATCGATTACCGCGACG
>JANMYZ010000074.1:0-5997 GCA_031382605.1 Planctomycetota bacterium
GTGTCGTAGGGAATTCCCGCGCGCTCCAAGGCCTGCGCATACAGCCGCATGCGCCCGCGAGTTCGTAACAGCACTGCGTGATCTTCTGCGCGCCGTCCACTGGCGATAGAGTTAGCCACCAACGACGCCAAGTGCCGAGCCTGGGCTTCGCTGGCCTCGATCGAATGAGCGCGAAGTTCCAGCGGTTGCCCTTCACGCGTAGCGAGCACGCGCCAACCGCGTTGGATGCCCGCGCGTCCGTTGAAATCATCAGCCTGACGACCGGCCTTGATGTCTGCTGGGCGGAAGTCGGTGGCGAGAGAATCTTGCGCGAACACGCCACGAACCTGCTGCAATAAATCAGGATGACTGCGAAAATTTTCGGCCAAGGTTGCCGCGATGCCACCGCGCTTATGGATGGAAGTTTCCCAGCCAGCGAAGATCGCCGGATCTGCGTGACGGAAACCATAAATACTTTGGCGATGATCGCCGACGATAAAAATGCGTGCTGACGGTTCGCCGCCACCGGCTTGCAATGCCTCAACTAAACGACCTTGCAAACGATTGAGATCCTGCGCTTCGTCGAGCAAAACGTGACGATAACGCGTGCCCAATCGCCGACGGATGTGTGGATGATCAAGCAACTGCAAAGCCTGCGCTTCAACGCTGGCAAAACCAGCAAGGTGCGCGCGCGCGGCGCAATCATTGAGTTTTTCCAACCACTTGGTGGCCAAGCGAGCGAAGGCGGTTGCGCGTTCCGCGAGCACCGCCTCCATCGCAGGATCATGTGCCGCAAGTCCGGCAAGGCTGGCGAAGGCCATACGCTCTTTGGGCCCTGGGCGTTTGCCCTCGACCCGCTGGCTGGGGAAATCGACGGCGTCTTGAATCGCGCCAACCACTTCTTTCACCGCGTCGTTGCTCACTCCAGATAACGACAACGCGGTGAGTGCCGCCAACCACGCGGTAAATTTTTCAGGCGCGCTCGGCGGGGTCGACGGCTCGGCACGCACTTTATCAAGCACCTTGGCCTTGACCGATAATTGCTGCGCATCGACTACGGCATCGGTGAGAGCGTCCATCATGGTCGCACGCCGTGCGCGCACCAATTCCACCGCGTCACCGGTCAGCGCGTTGAGCTGCGGCTGTGGCAGCGCCGCAGCCTGATCGCCCAGCCGCTGCACCAAGCGCTGAACCGTATGCGCTCCGTAAGCGGCGACCAACGACAGCAAATCACTCTGCGCACACGCCAGATCTTCGGCCGCCAACGCCGTCCACGCTTGTTCGCGCACTTGCGCCCAGGCCAGCGTTTCTGGTGGACGCAAATCCGGATCGCGACCCAAAATTGCCGCGTGCTCCGCCACCCATTGCAAACACAGCGCGTCGATCGTGGCGATCGGAGCCATGGGCAAATCTTGCAAACAACCACGCAAATGCTCAATCTGAGTGGGATGCAGCTCTGCTTCGGTGATGCCTTCGCCCTCCACAAAGCGCGGGAAAGAGCGGATCTTTATCACCATTCGCAAAGTGCGCTCGATGCGTGCGCGCAGATTGGCCGCCGCCTCACGAGTAAACGACACCGCCAATATTCTTTCTGGCGTCAACCCTTCCGCATCCGCATGACTGAGCAAACAAGCGACATAACGCACGGCCATGACCGCCGTTTTTCCCGCACCAGCGCCAGCCGCAGCCAGCACCGGACGATCGACTAAAAAGGCCGCGCGCTGCTGTTCCGCGGTGAAAGCACGCCAGGCTGGTTCAGACATGCGATGGAACTTTATGCATGGATATCATCCTAAAAACCGCAGCAGGAATTAAAACTTCCACAGCAAAGACGCAAAGACGCCATACCCCGTTGGGGCACTTTGGAAAAGCAAGGGTTTGAATAAAACTTAGGTGATCAATGGCCTCACCAAACGAGTGAATCTTGATTTTGCTGTAAGTCCTAAGTGCCCCAACGGGGTATGGCGCTCTTGGCGTCTCAGTGCCCCGACGGGGTATAGCGATAAAATGGTTCTCTACTGCGTTTTCTAGATTCAATCCTACGGCTCAACCGTCAACACCTGTTCCACCGTGGTCGCTACCGCATGTTCGCCGCGACCGGCTTGATTGGCGGTGATGGTGACGCTGCCGACACCGACGATAGTCACGGTCGTGCCTTTAATCGTGGCAATCGCGGGGTTGGCGCTGGCGAGGACGATTGGTTGGCCAGAGGCGCCTCCCGTTATTCCGTTAATGGAGAACGGCGCGTCTTTGAAAGCATGGCGAGTGAAGGGAGAAAATCCCTGGATGACTTGTGGAATAAGCGCGCCAAGGCGACGGATACGGTGATTGCTTAAATCAGAGAAGAAAATGTTTCCTTCGCCATCAACCGCGATGCCTCCCATCACCCAGCCGTTATTAGATATCACCAGCGTGACGAGTTTGGTGATGGCATCAATTCGGCGAATGCATTGTTCATCAATGAAAAAAACATGGCCCGCTTTATCGACCGTTATGCCGTACGGGGAAGGAATCGCTGGACCGGCATGGGCACTGTCGCCTTCTTCGCCATTTCCGGCTATCGTGGTGATAACGCCAGTGAGCGCATCGATGCGCCGTATGCGGTAATTTTCGCTGTCTGCGATAAAAATATTTCCCGCGCCATCCACCGCTAAGGCCGATGGAGTACTGAATCGAGCTTTATTCGCAGGCCCGCCATCACCACTGAAACCGGATCTGCCAGATCCAGCCACCGTGGTGGTAACGTTCGTCGCGGTATCAACTCGACAAATGCGATTGCCTTCAATGAACCATTGAAGGCCTGCCTTTCGTACCACGCGATTGCTCGGCACTGAATGCTTATCTGGTTTTTCAACAGTTGTGATGATGCGCGTTTGGCCATCGATGCGACGAACTCGTCGATTATCATTATTCGAACCAGAGCGCTGACGCTCGCCTTCGACGAAGAAAACGTTGCCCTTATCGTCAACCATCATGGCTCCGGGTGAGCTGACCTGAGCCACTCGTGCAGGACCGTTATCACCGCTGAAACCGCTCTCGCCAGTTCCCGCCATGATGATCATACCATCTTCTGCGGCCAGACGCATTGGGATCAGCAACGCCATCAGTGCAAACAAACATGACATCAGGTCTGTGCGGCTCGTTGTCATCGTCACGCGCTTCACCATCAATTCATTCCTCATCGGTAATCCGTTATTTCTTGACTGGGGTTGGCAACGAAGCTGGCTCAGCAAGCGCTATTTCTCTGATAAGCTTGAACGCTACGTGCCCGGCAAATGACGGAGTTTGCAACCGCAGTGGCCCACCGGAATGGACTATCTGAACCACCTCGCGCCGCTCGCCACGATCGGCGTCCCACCATTCCAGGGTTAACTTTCCCGCCGCGACCGTCATTCCAACGTTAATATTTGCCGTCGTAATCGTCGGTGGATTACCGCCTCTTTGTGCCCACTCTGGCGACTGCACATAGCCCAATATACGACCAGGACGCGACCAGGCCTGCGCCCACAAATCTGTGCTCTCTGTGGTTGCCCGCAGCTTGACGGAACGTCCCTGGGGTGCGCGCATATCTTCTGCCTGAATGAAATTTCGGATGGCTTCGTAGGGCTGCCAACGATCGCCTTGGTCGACCCATTCCCACCACCACGACATTGGCGAACCGGCGTGACCACAAACGAGCGCCACCCAGGCGCTGATCGTGTGGTCGACCTCCAACTGGCCGTCGGGCGAATCGCCTGAGCTGGCGCCATATTCAGTGATCAACACGGGTTTGCCGTAACGTCCCAGGCCAGCGGACGAATCGAACATGGTACCGGCAAGAATTTCGCTGAGCGATTCTTGTCTTCCACGCGACCAACGTTGATGTCTGCGATAAGCATCGAGCGCCAACAGATCGAGCGTTTTTAAACTAGCGAGTTCCTGGTGAACATTACGGAAATCCTCTGACCAATGCGCGCTGACGATATGATCATAAACATCCAGTTCATGCCAGCGCTTCACCGCCTGAACGTGCCAGCGCCGAACGACTTCACGCTCAGCCGAAATCAGATTACTTTCAGACCATAATTCCCAACCGAAAATTCCTGGGTGATCGGCGTAGCGCGCGATCAAATAGCGGCGCATGTTGTCTTGCCCGGCAAGCGCCGCAGGGGCCGTAAATAATTCACTTGGACGGCGAAGTGGCCCGCCACGTTCGCGGTTATACGGATTTTGCTCCCACTCACTTTCAGGCGGGTTGTTGGTCGACGCCTGGGTGTAATGGTTGATGACCAAATTGATGCGCGTGCCGAAGCGCCAAGCGGAGTCGAGGACTTCATCCAAACGCGCGGCGTTGTCCTGATTGTACCGACCATGACCGTGAAATCCGCTACGGTCGGGGCGCCCTTCCAGCCCAAGGCCCCAGGCGGATAACCAAATTTCAACGGCGTTGACGCCGTGTGCGGAAAGGCGCTCAATCACTTCGCGAAAAACCAAACCCGCCCGATTGGGCGTAAACACCGTGCCATAAAAATCCCGACACAGCAGATCGTTGGAGGCGTGCATGTTGATACCGATTGGCCAGTGCCAGCGGCCATCAACCGAAAGAAATCGCGGATCATCACGGTCGGCGCGCACGACCTGGTCACGAGGCGGTCCTTGCGCAAGCAGATCAGGGAGCGCCACCGCAACCCGACGATCACCAGTCGCGTCGTGCCAACGCGCTTCGAGCCGCACGACATAACGACCAGGTTTCGCCGGACGAAAACGCACGGCAAAACGGCCTGGGCCCGAACGAATCATCGACTCTTGATCACCACGATCAGCGGATCGGCGTGGTTCGTAGTAAAACCCAGGTACACGAAGCTCCGTACCATCCGGTGTGGTGATCAACGCATCCAAAGAGAACTGCTGGGCATCATACGGATTTGCGGGAAATGGCTGAGCCGACATTTCCATCGTCCAACGCGCTCCGGTCGCTACCTGGGCGAAAGCCTCTGCGCTGCCAAGTCCTTCGATGACGAGATTGACCAATTTGCAGTCTGGGCTGAGGGCGGGAGTGATGACAGGAGGATTGACCGGCGGATAAACCGCCGGAGCGGCAATCGTCGATGTCATGACTTGCAAACGCGTGATCGAAATCACCGCGCGACTACGCTGAGCCGACCAAAAGAAAATTCCTGCGCGCTCATTGACGGCGGATGAATCCGTCATCCAAGAGCCACGATCAGGCTCAGAGATTGGCGTGGCGGTGGCGTCCAAACGAAAAGTCAGATGATGCGTCCCAGGCGCGAGTACGCCGTGAGCGGGACGTTGAAACCACCGACCATCATGATTCGCGCAGAATGCTCCGACGCCAAGATCCGACGGTGCATCGGGCGGAACCACCAGATCAACTTCAATCACCTTGTCGCCGCTAGGCACTTGGTCCGCCTCTACCAAGGTGGTCAGCGGCGCCATCAAACGAACATCGACCGCTGGGGCCATCTGCTCAAAAAACAACAGCAGGACCAGCATCCCAGACGCGGCAGTCTGTAACCACAGCGCACGAAAATAGGTAAAAAAAAGGTCACCGCAGTCTTGCGCCATGAATCAAATCCCCGGTCAGAGACGCGGTTTTTACTGGCCTCTTACTGCTCAGAGCGCCGGTTTCGCCTCCTCACTTTCACATGACTGACTCACACCCAACAACGCCCGTCTTCTCAGCCTAAAAACTGCAGACGAAATTTGAACTTCCACCGCAAAGTCCTTTGCGCTCTTGGCGGCTTGTAAGTTGATTTTGCCTTCCCCCTTTTAAGCAATGCCTTTTTTCTCTCTGGGGTTAAAATCCCAGGGCCATGAAAAAGGGACCGCCTGTTAGCTGCAGGCGGTCCCCGGTCGGTGGAGTTCGTTTTACGGCAGGATCAGTAATGATCGTCGCAAAGTAAAGAACACATCGGTCGTCGTGGTTTTATCCCGTACAGTCACCTGAACTGAGATTTACATCTCATGTTCGTTTCTTCAAGACAGGGAATTACCCATGAATACAGCTCCAGAGTTTAT